>JAPLIF010000337.1 GCA_026389255.1 Cyanobacteriota bacterium | reverse complement strand
GAGGAGCTGATCGGCCGTTTATTTGTGAAATGAACGCTGTCGTGAGGAGTCGTGTCTTGAGAAGCCCCCGGGACAGGCCCCGATATTCCCTTCACCATCGCTGGCGCGTGGCCCGGGCCCTGTTCACCAACCAGCTCGCCCTGATGATTGAGTATCGCGCCGAGATCCTGCTGTGGGCCCTCTCCGGCATAGTGCCGTTCATCATGCTGGCGGTCTGGATCGAGTCCCCCGCCGGCGCCGCCCTGGGCATGGGACCGACCCAGCTGGCACGCTATTTCCTGGCCGCCTTCGTGGTGCGCCAGTTCACCGTCGCCTGGGTGATGACGGTCTTTGAGGAGGACGCCCTGCAGGGTCGCCTCTCTTCCATGCTGCTGCAGCCCCTGCATCCCTTCTGGCGCTACCTGGCCGCCCACTTTGCCGAACAGGCGGTTCGGTTGCCCTTTGTCGCCTTGATCGCATCCCTGTTTTTCCTGGTGCTTCCCTGGGCGTTCTGGGTGCCCACCCCCCAACGGGCCCTGCTGACCTTGGCGGCGACGTTCCTGGCCTTCCTGCTCAACTTTCTAATCCAGTGCACCATGGCCTGCCTGTGCTTCTGGAGCGAACGAGTCAACGCCCTGGAGCGCTTGATCTACATCCCCATGCTGTTCCTTTCCGGCACGGCGGCCCCCCTTGAGGCCTTCCCACTGGCCCTGCGCCGACTGGTCGAATGGACACCCTTTCCCCTGCTGGTGAATTTCCCGGCCCAGTTGCTCTCCGGTGGGGAAGTACCGATCGCCGCCGGATTTACCGCCCTGGCTGTCTGGATCACGGGCCTGTTCCTGCTGATGACGCTGTTGTGGCGGATCGGGGTCAAGCGTTACGGAGCGATGGGGGCCTGATGGGAAACCCCCTTGGGCGCTACCTCTTGACGCTGCGCCGCCTGTGGGGCACGGCCCTAGCGATGCAGTTGGAATACCAGGCCAACCTATGGCTGGAAGTGGCAGCGGCAGTCACCAACCTGCTTGGCAGCCTGCTGCTGCTTTCGCTGTTCTATGGGGGCGGTCGGGAGCTGGGCGGCTGGAGCTGGCCCCAGGCCCTTGTCGTTCTGGGGGTCTACACGCTGCTGGAAGGAATCACCAGCACCTGGCTGCGTCCCAACCTGAGCACGATTGTGGGCCATGTGCAGCAAGGAACCCTGGACTTTGTGTTGCTGAAACCCATAGACAGCCAGTTCTGGCTCTCCACCACCCGGATTTCACTGATGGGCCTGCCCGAAATCGTCACGGGCTTGGGCCTGATGCTCTGGGCAGCAGGACGGGCGGGAATCAGAACAACCCCATGGCTGTTGTTCCAAACACTGCTGATGCTGTTGACCAGCGGGCTGATTTTGTACAGCCTTTGGTTTCTCGTGGCGACCACCAGCATTTGGTTTGTGAAAACCTGGAATGCCACCGAGGTCCTGCGCGCCGCCTTGAGCTCTGGCCGCTATCCCATCAGCGCCTATCCTGCGCCCGTAAGAAGGCTGTTTACCATGGTGCTTCCGGTGGCCTTTCTGACCACCGTGCCCGCTGAAGCCATACTGGGCCGCTTGACCCTGCCCTGGCTACTCCTATCCCTGGCGATGGCCTGTCTTTGCTTAGCCCTTAGCCGTGGCTTTTGGCAATTCGCCCTGCGCTTTTACACCTCTGCCTCCAGTTAGATCCACAGCGATTCCCAGGCTCTGCCATCGGCAGATCCCAGTGCAGCAACGAAGCAGACCGTGAACCCAGTGGTGAAGAGAAATGGAGGAGGGTCCGGGATCAGCCATCAAAAAAGCCGGTCTAAGAGACCGGCTGGTGTGTTGCAATCAGACCATGGTGATCAGACCGTTGCAATCAAACCATGCCGGAACCGGCAACCACCTCAAGAATCTCCTGGGTAATGGCGGCCTGGCGAGCCTTGTTGTAATCCAGGGTTAACGTCTTGGCCAGGGCCTTGGCGTTGTCACTGGCATTATTCATGGCCGTCATCCGGTTGGCCAATTCACTGGCGGCGGCCTCTTGCAGGGCACGCAAGAGTTGGTTGTTCAAGTAAAGAGGCAGCAGAGCATCAAGCAACTCCTTTGGACCCTGTTCAAACACAAAGTCCGAGGGGAGAACGGCTTGGGCATTCGCCACATCCACGGTTTCCACCGTAAGCCTGCCATCCTTCGTCACCAGCCGGAACAACTCGTCTTCAGGATCAGCAATATTCTGGGGATCCAGGGGCAGCAGGGTCTGACAGACGGGTGAAGAACTAACGAGGTTGATGAACTTGGTGTAGACAATCTCCACCCGGTCACAGGCGCCCGAGAGAAAATCGGCCAAGACTTCCGATGCCACTTTGTTGGCATCAGCGGCAGTTGGAACCTGTTCTAGGCCCGTAAAAGTAGATTGAATAGGGTAGCTTCGATTCGTGAAATAGGTAATGGCCTTGCGACCAAGAAGCACAAGATCAACGTCGAATCCTTGGCGCTTGAGCTCAGCAAAGCGTTGCTCAGTTTTCTTGATCACCTGCGAGTTGTAGCCACCGCAAAGACCCCGGTCGCCCGTTACCGAAAGCAGGGTGATCTTGCGAACCTCACGACTGGCCAACAAGGGCGAATCGGTGGTCTCGAAAGCAAGGCGCGATTCCAGATTCTGGAGAACCCGAGCCAAACGATCGGCAAAGGGTCTGCTGCGCAGGACCTGCTCCTGGGCCCGGCGCACCTTGGCGGCGGCCACTAGGCGCATGGCTTCAGTGATCTTGCGGGTGTTTTTAACGGAGCTGATCCGATCTCGGATCTCCTTAAGGTTCGCCATAGCTGGATCCTCAGGCCGCCGCCAAGATAGAAGCCTTGACTTCGGAAATGGCTTCCTTCAGGGTGGCTTCGGCTTCGTCGCCCAACTGCTTCTCAGTCATCACCTTGGTGATGAAATCAGGCTTGTTGGTCTTCAGGTAATCACGAAGTTCACGGGCAAACTGGGTGACCTGATCCACAGGAATGTCATCAATCAGACCCTTGACGCCGGCGTAAACAACAGCAACCTGTTCTGCCAGGTTGAGGGGGCTGAACTGGGACTGTTTCAGCAATTCCCGCAGACGCTTACCACGGCCTAACTGGGCCTGGGTGGCAGCATCCAGGTCGGAAGCGAACTGGGAGAAGGCGGCTAATTCGTCAAACTGGGCTAGTTCCAGCTTCAAGGTACCGGCGATCTTCTTGATGGCTTTGGTCTGGGCGGCACCACCAACCCGGCTCACGGAAATACCCACGTTGATGGCAGGCCGCAGACCGGAGTTGAACAGGTCAGAGCTGAGAAAGACCTGACCATCTGTAATGGAAATCACATTGGTAGGAATGTAAGCAGAGACGTCACCCGCCTGGGTTTCGATAATCGGCAAGGCCGTCATGCTTCCCTTGCCCATGGCATCGGAAAGCTTGGCAGCCCTTTCAAGCAGGCGGCTGTGGCAATAAAAAACGTCACCCGGATAGGCCTCACGCCCGGGGGGGCGACGCAGCAGCAGGGACATCTGGCGATAGGCCTGGGCTTGCTTGGTCAGATCGTCATAAACCACAAGGGTGGCTTTGCCCTTATACATAAACGACTCAGCAATGGCAGCCCCGGTATAAGGAGCCAAATACTGCATTGCTGCGGCCTCCGAAGCACTAGCGGCAACTACCACGGTGTAGTCGAGGGCGCCCCGCTCCCGTAGGACCTCCACCACGTTGGCAACCGATGCTGACTTTTGACCGATCGCCACGTAAACGCAAACCACGTCCTCACCCTTTTGGTTGAGGATCGTATCAATGGCGATAGCGGTCTTGCCCGTCTGCCGATCGCCGATGATCAATTCGCGCTGGCCGCGTCCAATGGGGATCATCGCGTCAATGGCAGTGATCCCCGTCTGCATGGGTTCATGCACCGATTTGCGCTGGATAATGCCAGGCGCCATCGATTCGATCAAACGGGTTTCAGTGGTCGCGATCGGCCCTTTGCCATCGATCGGTTGCCCTAAGGAATTCACCACCCGGCCCAACATGGCATCACCCACCGGAACGGCGGCGATTTTGCCTGTGGCCTTGACCGTGCTGCCCTCCTGAATGCCCAGACCTTCGCCCATCAACACCGCGCCAACGTTGTCGTCTTCCAGGTTGAGGGCAATCCCTTCGGTGCCATCCTCAAACTGGATCAACTCTCCAGCCATGACCTGCTCGAGGCCATAAACACGGGCGATGCCATCGCCCACCTGGAGGACGCTACCGACGTTGCTGACGGAAACCGACTTGTCGTAGTCAGCAATCTGCTGCTTGAGAATCGCGCTGATCTCGTCGGGCCGGATAGAAACCATGGGTGGGAAGTCCCCCGGAGGGGAGGCGATGGAGGGGTAAGGGGGAGGAGAGGGATCAACCT
>JAPLIF010000215.1 GCA_026389255.1 Cyanobacteriota bacterium | reverse complement strand
TTCCCGGTGGTGATCGGGCCAAGCCTGCAGCGTCCCCAAGGCCCCAGCTCCTTGATCCGGCCGCAGGCGAGGGTGAAACCTCCGGTCGGGAGGACAGTTTGCGGCCGCGGCGGCTGGCGGATTACATCGGCCAGAGCGAACTCAAGCAGGTGCTGGCCATCGCCGTCGCTGCGGCCCGGGGCCGCGGCGAAGCCCTCGATCACGTGCTGCTCTACGGCCCGCCCGGTTTGGGCAAGACGACCATGGCCCTGGTGTTGGCCGAGGAGATGGGGGTGCGTTGCCGCATCACCAGCGCCCCCGCCCTAGAGCGCCCCCGCGACATCGTCGGTCTGCTGGTGAACCTGCAGGCCCACGAGGTGCTGTTCATCGACGAGATCCACCGCCTCAACAGGGTCGCCGAAGAAATCCTCTACCCGGCCATGGAGGATTTCCGGCTGGATCTCACCGTCGGCAAGGGCACCACCGCCCGCACCCGCAGCCTGGACATTCCCCCCTTCACCCTCGTGGGGGCCACCACCAGGGCCGGTTCCCTGAGTTCGCCCCTGCGGGACCGTTTCGGACTACTGCATCGCCTGGAGTTTTACGGGCTCGACGATCTGCGGGCCATCGTCGAACGGGCTGCCCGCCTGTTGTTGATGGATCTGGCGCCCGATGCGGCCCAGGAGGTGGCCCGTCGTTGCCGTGGCACGCCCCGGATCGCCAATCGCTTGCTCCGGCGTGTCAGGGATGTGGCGGCGGTAGGGGGCCACGATTGCATCGACCGGGAGCTGGTGGCCGAGGCCCTGCGGCTGCATCGGGTCGATTCGATGGGCCTGGATGCCTCTGACCACCGCCTGTTGCGACTGCTGGTGGATGGGCACGGCGGCGGACCCGTTGGCCTGGAAACCCTGGCGGCTGGCCTGGGCGAAGATCCGGCGACCCTGGAGGCGGTGGTGGAACCCTTTCTGCTGCAGGTGGGGTTCCTGCAGCGCACGCCGCGCGGCCGGTTGGTCACCCCTGCGGGCCGAGCCCATCTCGGCGAGCCGAGGGAGGTGGCGGCATGAGGCGCTCCCTACTGGTTTGGCTGACCCTGGGGCTGGCGTGCCTGGGCCTGTTGCTGCCCCTGCCCGCCGCAGCCCTGGGGCCTGGGGGCGCTAAACCAGGGGGCCCAGACAGCGGCATGGTGGCCAGCGAGGGATTGTTTCAGGAGGCCCTTCGGGCCAGCCGTGAGGGTCGTTTCGATGCAGCCCTGCCGCTTTGGGACGCGGTTCTCGACCAGGCTCCGGAGGATGCGGCGGCCTGGAGCAACCGGGGCAATGTGCTGCTGGCCTTGGGGGATGCCCCTGGAGCCATCGCCGCCCAGGGCCGTTCGATCGCGCTGGCACCCAACCAAACGGATCCCCATCTCAATCGCGGTACCGCCGAGGAAGCCCTGGGTCTCTGGCAGGCCGCCGCCGCTGACTACCAGTGGATTTTGGAGCGGGATCCCCTTGATGCCTCCGCCCTTTACAACCTGGGCAACGTCGAGGGATCCCTCGGCCATTGGGATGCGGCGCGCCGCCACTTCGAAGCGGCAGTCGAAGCGAGGCCCGATTTCGCGATGGCCCGTTCCAGCGCCGCCCTGGCCGCCTTCCAGCTCGGGCAGGGCGATCAAGCGGAACTGGAACTGCGGCGTTTGATTCGTCGCCATCCCCTCTTTGCCGATGCTCGGGCCGGCCTCACCGCCGTGCTCTGGCAGCGCGGTGGCCGTGGTGAAGCCGAGAGCCATTGGGCGGCGGCCTTCGGCCTCGATCCCCGATACCGTCAGGACGAATGGCTGCGGCAGATACGGCGCTGGCCCCCTGATGCCGTAGAGGCTCTAGGCCAGTTCCTGGCCCTGGGCCGATGATTTCCCCATGACCCTCTCCCCAGTCTGTGAATCCCCACAGGAGGATCCCTACCGGATCCCTCCTCCTGACTGGCTTGCCCTGGGGCTGGAGGAGACGCTGGCTGCGGTCTTGCCCGAGTTGATCCAGCTGCGTCGCCACTTCCACCGCCATCCCGAACTCAGTGGCCACGAACAGCAGACGGCCGCCCTGGTGGCGGGTGAATTGCGCCGCTGGGGCTGGCAGGTGACCGAAGCCGTCGGCCGTACGGGTGTGGTGGGCGAGCTGGGTCCGGCAGGGGCGCCGTTGGTGGCCCTAAGGGTGGATATGGATGCCCTGCCGATCGAAGAGCGCACCGGTTTGCCCTGGGCCTCGTCCCACCAGGGCCTGATGCATGCCTGTGGCCATGACATCCACACAACTGTGGGATTGGGGGTGGCCGCCCTGCTCGCATCGGTGGCGGACCATCTCAGGTGCAGGGTGCGGTTGATCTTTCAACCGGCGGAGGAAACGGCCGAGGGGGCGGCCTGGATGCGGGCTGACGGCGCCATGGAAGGGGTGAGGGCCCTGTTTGGGGTGCATGTGTTTCCCAGCTTGCGTGTCGGCACGATTGGCGTCCGTAGTGGCAGCCTCACCGCGGCGGCAGGGGAGCTGGAAATTGAGGTGTTGGGGGAAAGCGGCCATGGCGCCAGACCCCACCAGAGCACCGATGCGATCTGGATTGCGGCCCGGGTTGTCAGCGGGCTTCAGGAGGCGATCAGTCGTCGCCTCGATGCCCTCCATCCGGTGGTGGTCAGCTTCGGCAAGATCGAGGGGGGAAAGGCCTTCAATGTCATCGCCGACCATGTGCGGCTGCTGGGAACGGTGCGCTGCCTCGATCTGGAGCTCCATAGCCAGCTGCCCACTTGGATTGAATCCACGGTGCAGGCCCTGTGCCGGGGCCATGGCGGCGAGGCCCGCGTGCATTACCGCAGCATTTCCCCCCCCGTTCACAACGATTCAAGGCTTACCGAGCTGGTGGCCATGGCGGCCAACGATCTGCTGGGCCATGACCAGGTGCAGTGGCTTGAGCAGCCCTCCCTAGGCGCCGAGGATTTTGCCGAATTGCTGCGGGATTGCCGCGGCACCATGTTTCGACTGGGGGTGGCGGGACCCGAGGGCTGCGCCCCGTTGCACAGCAACAGCTTTGCGCCTGATGAGGGCTGCCTGGCCGTGGGCATCCGGGTGCTCAGCCTGAGCCTGGTGCGCTGGATGGGCCAGCAGGACCCGCCATGAATGGCTCTCCCCTCCCCCCCCAGGAGTCGCCGGCCTCTGCCGCCCATTGGCGTCAAGCCCTACTGGCCCTCTCTTCGCCCCTGTTGATCGGGTTGGCTTTGGTCCACGGCATGGCAGGGGACTGGGTTCAGTCGCTCCCGGCCCTGGCCATCGGCGTGGGCTTGCTGATGTACAGCTGGATGGCCCGCCGCCGTCGACGGGGCGAACTGCTTCGGGCCCTGCGGCTGAAGCGAAACCCCTGAGAGGCCCCATGGATTCCTCCCCCGATCCGTCGTCCGACTCGGAGTTGCTGCAGGCGATCCGATCGGGTGATCCATCCCGCGCCATGCCCGCTCTGGCTTCGCTGCGGCAGTTGCCAGCGGCCGAGGCGATTCCGCTGCTGTTGATCGGTCTGCAGCAGACGGCTTTCTCCATCCGTTCCCTCTGCTGCGCCGGGCTCGGCTTTAAACGCAGCGAGGCGGGGCGGCAGGCGCTGGTCAAGGTTCTGCGGGACGATCCCGATGCCAATGTGAGGGCCGAAGCGGCCAATGCCCTGGCCTATTACGGGGTGGTGGATGCCTGGCCCTTACTGCGCCAGACCTTTGCCGAAGATGACCATTGGTTGGTGCGATCCAGCATTTTGGCTGCCCTGGCCGAAGACCCGGTCATGCAGCCGGCCTGGTTGCTGGATCTGGCCGAGCTAGCCCTTGGAGACAGCGATGGCACGGTGAGGGTGGGTGGCGCCGAGGTTCTGGGCCGGCTGCTGGGGCCATCTCCAGGTCTGGTAAGCGATCCTGTCGTGGGCGACCTGGCCCGAGAGCGACTGCGTTGTCTGATCAAGGACCCTGATCACCTGGTGGTGGCCGCAGCGTTGAATGGGCTCCATGGCCAACGGGGAGGTTCAGACCCTGGCAAGGTTTGACGAATCCAAGGGGCTGGCGCCCAAGCCGGATTGAGCTTCGATCTTGTCCTAGGACAACAGCGGCTTCAGCCTTGCTAGTTTGAGCGCACACTAGGGGTGCCCATGGCCAGAACCTTTTTCAGGTTCCGCGGCTAGGGCTGAGATCACACCCTCCGAACCTGATCCGGGTCATGCCGGCGCAGGGAAGTGCGGAGAACTCATGCCAGGCCCCCTCCGCTCCTCTCCCTAGGAGCTTCCTTCGCCTTGGACATCATGCGCAGCGCCTGGATTGAGAAGCGTCGAGCCGCCGGCAACGCTGGAGCCAACGTCACCCAGATGCATTACGCCCGTCAGGGGGTGATCACCGAAGAGATGGCCCATGTAGCCCAACGGGAGAATCTGCCCCCTTCCCTGGTGCTCGAGGAGGTGGCCCGGGGGAGAATGATTATACCCGCCAACATTGAACATCCCAATTTGTAGACCATGGCGATTGGCATCGCCAGCCGTTGCAAGGTGAATGCCAATATCGGCGCTTCCCCGAACGCCAGCGATATTTCCGAGGAGCTTAAGAAGCTTGAGTTGGCGGTTAAGTATGGCGCTGATACGGTGATGGATCTGTCAACAGGTGGGGTCAATCTTGACGAAGTCCGTACAGCAATTATCGCAGCATCGCCGGTACCGATCGGCACTGTCCCTGTCTATCAAGCGCTTGAAAGTGTCCATGGCTCAATTGAGAGGTTGGATGCGGATGATTTTCTCCACATCATTGAAAAACATTGCCAGCAAGGCGTTGACTATCAGACCATTCATGCCGGCTTGTTGATTGAGCATTTGCCCAAGGTCAAGGGCCGACTCACCGGGATTGTCAGTCGTGGCGGCGGCATTTTGGCCCAATGGATGCTTTATCACCATAAGCAAAATCCGCTTTATACACGTTTCGACGATATTTGCGAAATCTTCAAGCGTTACGATTGTTCTTTTTCCCTCGGCGATTCACTGCGACCGGGCTGTCTCCACGACGCCTCCGATGACGCCCAGTTGGCCGAACTCAAGACCCTTGGCGAGTTGACCCGTCGGGCTTGGAAGCAGGACATTCAGGTGATGGTGGAGGGACCTGGCCATGTACCCATGGATCAGATCGAGTTCAATGTCAAAAAACAGATGGAGGAGTGTTCAGAAGCTCCCTTTTATGTTCTCGGTCCCTTGGTGACCGACATTGCCCCCGGTTATGACCACATCACCAGCGCGATTGGGGCCGCCATGGCGGGATGGTACGGCACGGCCATGCTTTGTTATGTCACGCCTAAAGAGCATCTCGGACTACCTAACCCAGAGGATGTCCGCAATGGGTTGATTGCCTATAAAATTGCCGCCCATGCTGCCGATATTGCCCGCCATCGTCCCGGATCCCGCGACCGGGATGATGAGCTGAGTCGGGCTCGTTATGCTTTCGATTGGAATCGTCAGTTTGACCTATCCCTTGACCCGGAACGGGCCAGGGAATACCACGACGAAACATTGCCGGCCGATATCTACAAGCAGGCTGAGTTCTGTTCCATGTGTGGCCCTAAGCATTGTCCGATGCAAACGAAGATCACAGACGAAGACCTCATCAAGCTGGAACAGGAATTGGCGGCAACTCCTTTGGTAAAATAGTTCTTACAAACCCTGGCAAGAAACTAAGACGTTGATTGTTCGGGGGGCTTCTTTATGTCGAAAAAATAATATTAAAATAGCGCCTTTGAGCGCGGATCTGATGAATTTATGGTGGTATTCTTCCCTGAGATATTGTTTTATCATTTTTAACGAAGGCCATGATGGTCAAGCTGCTCAATACAGGAGAGCAAGGCTGGGGCTTGGTTTTTATCAAGCCGTTATTGTAGCCATGACTTCTGTGCCGCTTGGTTGCTATATGGTCACTATCTCTTATGACTATCGCATGATTTTCCTTTTTTCCATGTTGATTTTTTCATGGCGCCTGCCATCCAGCTCACGCCTTTTAACCTGACATGCCTATGGCAAGAAAGACGCTTGATTGGCCTTCTCATTGCCATGCTCACATCCCTACCAATTCCTCTCAAGGCTTTGGCTCTTTTTGTCATTATTTTACGTCAGCTTGTCATGGCCCGTCGTCCCTCAGCATTGTTATTCCAGTAGGGGTCCAGCCTTTCACTCTCTGTTGCTTGCTCGATCATGAATTTCTCTGCCAACCCAGAGTTCTGGCGCGGTCGTAGGGTCTGGCTGAGTGGCCATACCGGGTTTAAAGGCAGTTGGTTAGCCCTTTGGTTGCTGCATTGGGGCGCCATTGTCGAGGGTTATGCCCTTGATCCGCCCCAGGAACCGGGGGGAGTTCCCCTCTATCAAGATCTCGCTCTCTCCGCCGATTTGGCCCATGATGAACGGGCTGATCTGGCCGATCTCGATCGGTTGGTCCAGCGTCTCCAGGCTTATGGCCCTGAGGTCGTCTTTCACTTGGCGGCCCAGCCCCTCGTGAGGCGTAGTTACCGCGAACCGCTCCTAACCTGGCAGACCAATGTCCTGGGCACTTGCCACGTACTCGAGGCCCTGCGCCAGTTGCCCGATCCCTGTACGGCGGTGTTCATCACAACCGACAAGGTCTATGAGAATCGCGAGTGGGATTTCGGTTACCGCGAACAGGATCCCCTGGGGGGTCATGACCCCTATAGCAGTAGCAAAGCAGCGGCCGAGATCGCCATCTCCAGCTGGCGTTCCAGTTTCTGTGGCTCCACACCTCACCAGCGCCCTGACCTTCGCATTGCCTCTGCCCGCGCCGGCAATGTGATCGGAGGAGGGGACTGGGCCATGGATCGGATTGTGCCCGATGCGGTCAGGGCCTTGATGGTGGCTGAACCCATCGCCGTTCGTTCCCCTAAGTCCACCCGCCCCTGGCAGCACGTGCTTGAGCCCCTCGGGGGCTATCTGCTGTTGGCAGAACGTTTGCATGAGGATGCCGCCTTGGCTTCGGCCTTCAACTTTGGACCGGATCGCGAAGCCAATCGCCCGGTCCAACGGCTCGTTGAGGGGCTACTGGAGCATTGGCCTGGTGGGGCTTGGCGTGATGCTTCCGATCCCCTGGCCAGCCATGAAGCGGGGAGGCTGGATCTCACCACGGACAAGGCCTTTCACCAGCTTGGCTGGCGTCCGCGTTGGGATTTCGCCACCACCGTGGCCGAAACCACCCAGTGGTATCGCCGCTTCCATCATGGTGAATCATCACGGGAGCTCTGTCTGGAACAAATTGAGCGCTATCTCGCCAAGGGCCAGTCGTGACTTTTCTAAAAAGGTGTTTTGGTTCCGCTGTTCATGGGGTTGCACTGGCCCGAGTGCTTTGCTCACTGTTGGCTCTTGGCGCCCTCGCCTACGTCATCAGTTCGCTCTTTATCTCGGCGTTCCTGGAACCCTGGCAACACAGCTCATTCCCCATGCTGGGGTCCTTTCGCATGTTCCCGCCCTTTGCGGATCTGCGTTGGGTCACCGCCCTCAGCGAATGTGGCCATGACCTGTCGGCCATCGCGGCCGGCAAGGACCCAGGTTGTGATCCCTATGGACGTATGGGTGGTCTTGGCTATCCACCCTTTTCAATTGATTCAGCCAGGGCATTGGGCCTTGGCCTGCGCCATACAGGCTTTGTGGCGTTCTGTTTGGGCCTGATGCTGGTGCTTTTGCTGGTGGCTCAGATGCGCCAACTGATCCGTTCTGGCTGGATTCGCGACCTTTTGCTGAGTCTCTTGTTGTTGGGGTTTCCCCTTCAGCTGGGACTTGAAAGGGCCAATATTGATCTAATTATTTATATGTTGATTACGGCTCTTTGCGCTTTGCTCGCCTTGCCAGGGCGTTGGACCTTGCCTTTTGTTGGCGTGCTCTCCTTCCTGCCCGTGGCTTGCAAGGTCTATCCAGTTGTTAGCCTTTTGGCTTGGGTTGTTCAAGATCGGCTTCTATGGCGTCGAGTCCGCCCCAAGTCCCTAATGGTATTGGTCGGGGCGAGCCTGGGGATGCTGTCGGCTTTGAGTTGGTTATGGCGCTACGGAAGCAAGGCTCCTGATCCAGGGGAGGGTGTTTTGGCCCATGGTTTTATGACATCAACCCTGTTCCAGCTTTCACAGCTGTTAAGCCATCAATGGGCGCATTGGCCTGCACCGCTGAATGCAGTCTTGTTATTTATTTTCTTCTTCTTTTGATTATCGTCTAATCTTTTCCTTTCCCGCGTTGATTGCTTGCGTTGCCCTGATCACATCACCCTTGTCTATAGGAAAATCCCTGGGATTTCTTTTTGAATTGTTCATCCTTTCCCTCCCCTTGATTTTCCTGCCAAGCTTACTTCTCTCTGAACTTGGCGCCACCAAGTTCCGTTTCATTTCCGTTGCTGTTGTCGATGCCTTTGTGTTGATCGCTGATTATTTGGCGTTGCCCCTCATGGCTGGCATGTTGTTGGCCCTGATCCTTCCCAGTCGCTGGGGTCGTGGCCACCACGATTCGTTCCAGGGCCTCGCTGCCGCAGCCCGTGGCAACCCTCCTGAATCCAATGACATCCAGAGTGCTTGACGGCGAACCCCTTGCCCCCAGCGCCGCAGTCCCTGAGCCGGCTTCTGTTTCCGCCGCGGAACTGCCGGCATCTCTACCACCGTGGACGCCAATGCACCGATCTAGGGCGGAGTCAGGCCTTGATTTCCGACTTCAATGGAACTTGGGCAGGGTATAGACAAAGCGACTCCATAGGAACCCCATGCTTACTGATATTAATGCCACACTAAAGCTAAGCGTTGTTCGATCAAGCTGATTTCGAAGTAAAGCTACGGCCAGGAGATTGGCCAGCGAGATGGGAACCGCCGATAGAATATAGCGGATCGCGGTGACTTTGTAGCCCTTAGAAGCTGGAAAGACAAACCACCGAAAACTTACAAAGCGAAGACTATGGGCTAAAATTTCAGAGATACCAACGGCTACAAAAGCGCCTAGTGGATAGCTAAGCCAAAGCAGACTAGGCCCAAGAGTTGTGAAGAAGACACCGCTTAGGCAAAATCGTATCCATGCACTGTGGCGTCTCATTCGACATTCATTTTTAGTCGGCGATTTCGCACTTTTGGCCTAAAGTTATGGAATCGTAAGGCTTCAATTTGTCGGGAGACAACCCCAAACATCAACATTTGAACCCCGAAACTGCCAATCACGAGGGCCATGACGGTTGGAACACCACCTTGATACTTGCTATTCCCAGACAAATAGTTGATTAAGAGAAACATCGCCACTCCTAAGGCCACCATCAACCCAGTTGACCCGATGCTTAATGCTAAGCGGCTTCCGGCGGCGTCAGAGGCCAAAAGGGTACGTGTGGCGAATTGAATATATCCCAAAATGCTATAACTTGACTTGCCATGCAGCCGATCGGGTTGTTCGTAAAAAATATAGGTAGGTGTTTGGGAAGCATTGGACATGCAGGTTCGCATGTTTAATCCCGTTTCATTCCAGTAGGTCAGGGACTCGCGGATGACATTGGTTCGGAAACAGCCAAATCCATGAAATCCATCCGGCACAATTTGTAAGCGTGATGAGTAGCCCAGTATTTTGTAATAACTATGGCGTGATACACGCAGCAAGGGACCTCCGGAAGACTTTTGTTTTAAGGATAGGCAGGCATCATATTTTTCGTTCAGCAGCAGATCTCGAACCATTTTGACTGCTAGTTCGGGTGGGTCTTGAAGGTCGGAGCATAAAAAGATGATAAGGTCACTATCTTTTGCTGCCTCATCAAGGGCGATAGCAAAGGATGGTTCCGCACCATAATTTGAGGCGTTAGTGATGCCTGTAATCCGGGAGTCGGCGTTAACAAGATTCTGCAAAACACCCAAAGTATTGTCTGTGCTGCAATTGTCGACAATGACCATTGTAAAAGTTAACTCAAAACTATCCTTCCATTCAGCTTTGATTTCTTCAAAAGATTTCTTACAGCGACTGTAAAATTCATCAAGGTTTTGCCCTTCGTTATAGGCGCTGGTGGCATAGCTAATCCTTAAGATTTGCATGGGTTTTTTGATGTCTTTTTAGGCGCAAATCAAGACTTTTGTGATTATGGCCTCAACTTTGCTAGCAAAAGCGCCCCTTGGGCTGGGGCGCTATGTAAATGCATTTGCATTTAACAGTTTAACGAGGTCCCTTTGGGTGGGCTTTCGATACTTTATCCGAGTGATTTCGCCTGGGCGACAACATTTTCGACGGTGAAGCCGAATTTTTCCATGCAAAGGGGTCCAGGTGCTGAGGCTCCGAATCGGTCGATTGAGATGACGGCACCATCAAAGCCTGAATATTTGTGCCATCCGAACGAGGTCGAGGCCTCGACGACGACGCGGCGACGGACGGCAGCGGGAAGGACGGATTCGCGATAGGCGGCATCCTGCTCTTCAAACAATTCGACACATGGCATCGAAACCACCCGTACTTGGCGACCCTCGGCACGCAGGCTGGCCGCCGCTTTAACACAAAGATCCAGTTCGGTGCCAGAGCCAATGAGGACGATCTCTGGAGTGCCCTGGCTGTCTTCCAGGATGTACCCCCCCTTGGCCACGGCAGCGGCAGAGGAGTTGGCTTGATTGGCCACCGCTTGGCGACTGAGAGCCAGCACCGTTGGGCGCTTGCGATTGGTTACTGCAACTTGGTAAGCACCACTGGTTTCATTGCCGTCACCGGGGCGAATCACCAATAGATTCGGAATGGCGCGGAGGTTGGCCAGGGTCTCAATCGGTTGGTGGGTGGGACCGTCTTCACCGAGGCCAATCGAGTCGTGGGTGAGTACATAGATCACACCCAGTTCGGAAAGGGCGGATAGGCGCATAGCCCCAATCATGTAACCAGCAAAGACAAGGAAGGTGCCCCCGTAGGGAACCAGGCCACTATTGTGATAAGCGATACCGTTAAGAATCGCCGCCATGGCATGTTCACGAACCCCGAAGTGCAAATAGCGGTTCGCTTCGCTGCCCTTTTGGAAGCTCTTTTCACCCTTGATGTCCGTAAGGTTGGAATGGGTGAGGTCCGCTGAACCACCGATGAGTTCGGGCAGCCGAGGAGCGATGGCATTCAGGCAGTTATAGGAATGCTGCCGGGTTGCCAGGCCTTTGTCCTGTGGGGTGTAGTGGGGTAGGTCGGCATCCCAACCCTCGGGAAGTTCGCCTCGGAGCATCCGTTCGAACTCAGCCGCTTCGGTTGCGTACTGGCCGCGATAGGACGCAAGGACGGAGTTCCACTCGGTTTCGGCAACCTCGCCACGACCAATGGCCTGACGCCAATGCTCATAGGCCTCTTGGGGCACTTCGAAGGGTCCGTAGTTCCAATCCAGAGCTTGGCGGGTCAGTTCGGCTTCGTCCGAACCCAGGGCGGCACCGTGGACGCCGGCTGTGTTGGCTTTGTTGGGTGAGCCATAGCCGATTGTGGTGGTGATCTTGATTAGGCTTGGTTTATCAGTAACTGCTTTCGCCGCCGCAATCGCATTGGCAATACCATCCACGTTTGTATTGCCATCAGCAACATGCTGGACATGCCAACCGTAGGATTCATATCGCTTTAATACGTCTTCAGTGAAGGAAACTGAGGTGTCTCCATCAATGGTGATGTGGTTATCGTCATAGAGGGCAATGAGTTTGCCTAGGCCAAGATGGCCGGCCAAAGAGGCCGCTTCCGAGGACACACCTTCTTGGTTGCAACCATCACCCATTACCACATAGGTGTAGTGGTCAACAAGGTTGAGGCCGGGGCGGTTGAACTTGGCGGCCAGATGGGCCTCGGCGATGGCTAGGCCCACGGCGTTGGAGATACCCTGACCTAGGGGTCCGGTGGTGACTTCAACTCCGGGGGTCTCAAAGGTTTCGGGGTGTCCTGGTGTCTTGGATCCCCACTGACGGAACTGCTTGATGTCCTCAATGGTCACCGAGTCATACCCGGTGAGGTGAAGTAAAGCGTAAAGAAGCATGCAGCCGTGGCCAGCGGACAGCACAAAACGATCACGGTTGAACCACTTAGGGTTCTTGGGGTTATGGCGGAGAAATCTGTCCCAGAGTGCGAATCCCATCGGGGCTGTGCCCATGGGTAGTCCCGGGTGGCCCGAGTTGGATTTGTTGATCGCGTCGACCGCCAGAAAGCGGATGCTGTTGATGCAAAGGCTCTCGACCGAAGTTGGGGTGGCTACGACCATGGCGGAACGCGGTTGGGGGGGGGAGAAGTGGCTTGGGAATGGAGGACTTCCGGCAGAGCTGGGCGTGAACCGAGACGGATCTTGGCTCAGGTGAAGCGCCGGAACGCTAGGCAGACGTTGTGACCGCCAAACCCGAAGGAGTTGGAGAGTACGACGTTCACAATGTGGTCGCGGGCCACATTGGGGACCACATCCAGATCGCAAGCCGGATCCGGGGTGTGGTAATTGATCGTAGGCGGCACCAGGTTGTGGCCGATGGCCAGGACGGAGGCTACGGCTTCAATGCCGCCACTCCCCCCCAGCAGATGGCCGGTCA
>JAPLIF010000225.1 GCA_026389255.1 Cyanobacteriota bacterium | reverse complement strand
TTTCAGGAACCGACGGCCGGGGCTCGCACGGATCGTCAACGGGATCAATGTCGCGTCTTACCTCACCCGGGAAAGCCAACCCTATATTTTATCGGCGATAGCCACACCAATGCCATTATACCGATAGGAGAGGATATCCTTAAGAAGACTAACTTCAATGTTTCGTTTGCCGCCCGGGGGGGCTGTCCCTTCCCCGGCTTCTCACCATGGGTCTCCGACAGGCATGCAGAAGCCCGCTATAAATTATGTCCCCAGAGCAGTGCGAGTGAGTTGAATTATCTAAAGACGCAGGTGAAAAAAGGCGACAGCGTTGTCATTGTGAATAACTTACGCTCCTACCTTTCCGGTTACAACCAGATCCAGCCGGCAAACTCCTTTGTCAAGGTTATTGAGCAACTGACGGCCGACATGGCCCAACGCGGAGTGAACGTCATTCTGTTTGCGCCGATACCCTCGTTCGACAGCCGCGCCGAGATGCGCCTCCCCATGACGGTCTGCCAGAAAGAATGGTTCCGCCCCCAGTGGAGCCTCAGCCCCCAATGCCAACCGGTTCTGATCAACCGATCAGAAGCAATGGAACGACTGGCCCCCCTACGCCGCCTGCTCAACCAACTGAATCAGTCGATCCACAACCTCAGCGTCTTCGACCCTTTCGACAGCCTTTGCCCCCCCAGCCAGAGCCACTGTTCAACCCATGCCGGCGAACGGATGCTTTTCAGTGATAGCAATCACCTCACCAATGAGGGCGCCAAACATATCAGCGGAGCGTTTCTACGTTTTTTGAGCCGCCAACCCTCGTGACTTCGTCCAGAACGGTGGCATCCCCGTCTGAGAACAACGGGATTGACCCCCCACCGATCAAGGTGGTGGGTTGTGATGCCTCCGGTTTCAACGGTCTGACCCGCACCTGGCAGGAGTCCCTGGGCCAGGCCGATCTGGTCGTAGCCCCCGCCCGACTCCTCGATGATCTGGGGCGGCAGCTGAAAACGGCCTCGCCTGGGGGCGGACCGGCCTTGCTAGCCAGTGATGGCCTGATTCCGCTGCTCTCCCGGCTGCGTCTGGCCCTGGAGCGGAGCGAAACGGTGATCGTGCTGGCCAGCGGTGATCCCCTCTGGTTTGGCATCGGCCGCATGCTGCTGCACCATCTCCCTGCCGGGTGCCTGCGCTTCCATCCCGCCCCGACCTCCCTGCAGCTGGCCTTCGCCCGCCTGGGAAGGCCCTGGCAGGACGCCCGCTGGATCAGCCTGCATGGCCGTGATCCCGAACCCCTGGCCCAGGCCCTGCAGCAGCGCCCTGCGGCGCTGGGGGTGCTCTGCGATCCATACCAGGGAGGAGCCCAGAGCGTGCGGCTCCTGCTGGCCAGTTCGGGCTTGGAGGCCGCCTACCACTTTTGGCTGGCAGAACGGCTCGGCCACCCGGACGAACGGCTCCGCTGCTTGGCCCCCGCTGATCCCCTACCCAGCGACCTCGATCGGTTGCACTTGGTGGTGTTGATCGCCGCAACTCCAACGGCCCCGGCGGCGGAGACCCTGCCGCTCTTTGGCCTCGAAGACGGTCTGTGGTTGCAACACGAGGACCAACCGGGTCTGATGACCAAGCGAGAAGTGCGAATTCAGCTGTTGGCTGACCTGGATCTGCCCGAACGGGGGGTGCTCTGGGATGTGGGAGCGGGGGTCGGTTCGGTGGGACTGGAGGCCCTGAGGCTGCGGCCCCAATTGCAGCTATGGGCGATCGAGCGACGGGTCGGAGCCGCTGCTTTGATTGGCACCAATGCGGCTCGGCTGCAGGTCCACCCCGCCGGCATCCTCGAAGCCGAAGCGCCCGCAGCCCTGGCCGGTTTGCCCGATCCGGATCGGGTGCTGATCGGCGGCGGCGGCCGCCGTCGCGACGCCCTTCTACAGGCGGTTCTGCAACGGTTACGTCCGGGTGGGATCGTGGTTGTTCCCTTGGCCACACTGGAGGCCCTGGCCCCGGTGCGCCAAGCCATGGAGCAGGCAGGCCTGCGGGTGGGGATCAACCAACTCCAGGCCTGGCGGGGCACCCCCCTGGGCGATGGCACCCGCATGATGCCGCTCAATCCCGTCCTGGTCCTGCGGGGACGGCGGACCTGAAGCAGGAAGTCAGGGCAGGGGGCGAATCTCAACCGGGGTCCCCACCCGGATGCCGAGGCGGGCCGCTTCGCCGGCACCGATCTCGACCACGCCATCCACCAGATCTCCAGATCCATAGCTGGGACAAGGCAGACGGGGGCAAGGGGGTGCGGCGGCCTCAATGCTGGCAACACCGCCGGCGCGCACAAACACGATGTCCAGTGGGGCCAGGGTGCGATGCATCCAAAAACGAGCCGGGTTAGGCGGTTGAAAGGCGAACCACATGCCATGCAAAGGCGGCAGGGGCGGGCGCATCTGTAGGCCCCAGGCGTACTGACGCTCGGTGGCAGGGACCTCCAGGGCCAGGCAAGGGGCTGGATGCTGAATGGCCGAGGGGAGGACGGCGGGCCCTGAAGGAGTGATCGGCAGATACTGGGGCGGTTGGATCAGGCCCGGTGGCGAGACGCCACCATCCCGCGCCCACCCTGGCGGCACCAGCAGCCAAGACCCCAGGGCCAGCAGTCCCACCCACCTGGCACGAGCAGGGACTCTTGGCCCAGGAGGGCTCATGGCTCCTCCGGTTGGGGGGACGACAACGGCTCCGCCAGCACGTAGCCCTGGCCCCGCACGGTCTGGAGCAGGCGGCCCTCCCCGCCGGCCTCCAGCTTCTGCCGCAGATAGCGAACGTAGACATCAATCACGTTGCTGCCAAGGGATTCGGAGTGACCCCAAACCCTCTGCAAAATCTTGTCGCGGCTGATCACCTCGCCAGGATGGCGTAGGAAAAACAGCAACAACTGGTACTCGCGTGTCGTCAACTCGATCGACCGCGATCCCCTCCAGACCGTTCCAGATGTGGGCACAAGGCGCAGGTCCGCCAACAGCAGATCCGCCTCCAGGGCTGGATCCTTGATCCCAGGGGGGAAGACCCGGGGATCGGGAGTGGGGAGCGCGGAAACCGGGGAACGGCGACGCCCCATCTCCAGGTGCAGCCGCAGTCGGGTCAACAGCTCACTGGGGCCCGAGGTGGTCAACCAGAAATCGTCGGCGCCGCTGGCCAGGCATCGGGCACGCTCCAACATCCCGTCCCGCTCCAACCCGAGCAGCACGACCACAGAACCCAAATAACGCCTTAATTCGGGAATGCGGTCCGCGTCATGGGGTGAAAGAATCACGGCCGCCGGAGGATCCCGATCAGCCACCCCTGCCAGGAAAGCCGTCACGCCAGCATCGTCGGCCACCAGGCTCGAATAACCGGTGAGATCAAGCCGGGGACCTAGGGCGGCCGCCTCCGGACCCACCAACAGGATCGGACAGGCCAACGCGGCGGCTTGGGTCATCTCCCCTCACCAGCCCCACCCCGGCCCGCCATTTCGGGGGGGTCCAGGCCATTGCCTGGCTTGGCCACGTGGGGCAGGCCCCAACCGAGCTTGTTGCGCAAGACCTGGAAAAACTCGTGATCCGCAAGCCGCACAAAGCGCACCGGATGGTCACTGCGGCGAATCAGGACCCGGTCCTCGGGCCAGACGTAACAACCAGCACTACCATCCACCACCATCATGAGGCGCTCGGGGGTAGCAGGGAAGACCGTGACCGGCTCCCGATCGCTGAACACCAGCGCCCTTGAGGCCAGGGAATGGGCGGCAATGGGGGTCAGCTGCAGGACGGGACAGTCTGGGGTAATCACCGGCCCCCCGGCACTGAGCGCATAGGCCGTGGATCCGGTCGGGGAAGAAAGAATCACGCCATCGGCGGCGATGTCCACCGGGGCATGACGGCCAATGGCGACCTCAAAGTGACACATGCTGGTCAGGGGTTCCCGGTGCAGGGCCATTTCGTTGAGACACAACACCTCCCAACGCCGCTGCTCCCCCCTCAACACCGTCACGACCAGCATCGAGCGCTCCTCGATGGACCACCGTCCCGCCACCACCCTGCAAAGCACCTCGTCGAGATCCTGGAGATAGGCCTCGGCCAAAAAACCCAGGTGACCGGTATTGATCGTCAGGATCGGCACCCCCACAGGGGCGGTCTGGCGGGCCGCCGAGAGCACCGTGCCATCGCCACCCAGGACCAGGGCCATGGTCATCTCACCGTCGAATCCGGCCGGCACACAGGCGGCATAGCCCCTGGCCCTCAGATGCTGGTCCGGATTGGCAAACCCCACCACTCCACCGGAACTGCTGACCCGCAGCACCTCAAAGCCCGAAGCGGTCAGGCTGGCCTCGATGGCCTCGGCGGTGGCCAGCGCCAAAGGCTTGCCGTCATTGACGATCAGACCGACCCGGGGCACTGACTAGAGGCAAGAAGCCATGTCCAGTGTATTCGCAGCATCAGAACTGATCCAAAAAGCGCAGATCACTGGTGAACAGCCGCCGGATGTCATCGATGCCGTGGCGCACCATGCAGAAGCGCTCGACCCCCAGGCCAGCGGCAAAACCACTCCAGCGCTGGGGATCAAGACCCAGACCCTCAAGAACTGCAGGATCGACCATGCCGCAGCCCATCACCTCCAGCCAGCGGCCGCGCCACTGCACATCCACCTCGGCGGAGGGCTCGGTGAAGGGGAAATAACTGGCCCGAAAACGCACCGGCAGGTCACCGAAAAAGGCCTTCAGAAAGGCCATCACCGTGCCGCGCAAATGGCTGAAATCCAGGCCTTCATCGAGGGCCAACACCTCGACCTGGTGGAACACGGGCGAATGGGTGGCATCAACGGCATCGCGGCGGTAGACCCGGCCGGGCACCACGATGCGCACCGGTGGGGCGTGGGCCTCCAGGTGACGGATCTGGACGGGGGAGGTGTGGGTGCGCAGCAGCCGATCAGCCCCCAGGTAAAAGGTGTCCTGCATATCCCGGGCCGGGTGATTGGGCGGGATGTTGAGGGCGGTAAAGTTGTAATGATCGCTCTCGATTTCCGGGCCCTCGGAGACGCGGTAGCCAAGGCCGGCAAAGATATCGACGATTTCTTCGGTCGTGGCGATCAGCGGATGGCGATGGCCAGGTGGGATGAAGCTCGGCGGAGCCGTGACATCCAGCCGTTCCCGGTCGAGCCGCTCCGCCATGGCGGACGACTGGAGCCGATCCATGCGGTCCTCCAGCTGGGTCTGGACCCGTTCTTTGAGCCCATTGGCCCGCTGGCCCACCAGGGGACGTTCATCGGGCCCAAGCCGTCCCATGCTGCCCAGAATGGCCGAAAGGCGGCCCTTCTTTCCCAGCAGGCTGACGCGTAAGGCCTCGAGATCAGCCTCGGTGGCGGCGGCGTCAATCGCCTCCACCGATGCGGATTCCAAATCCGCCAACTGGTCGGTGAGCTGCTGCAGGCTGACGGTGGCGCTCACGGCTAAAGGGAAACAGGATGGGACTGTAGGAAGCCGCGGGCTCCACCTACGGTGCGGGAGTTCCGGGCCCAACGATGGCAGGTTTAAGCATCCTGATCAGCAACGACGACGGGGTTTTCGCCAAGGGCATCCAGGCCTTGGCGGCCGAAGCCGTGGGCCGTGGTCACCGGGTCACCGTGGTCTGCCCCGACCAGGAGCGGTCCGCCACGGGCCATGGCCTCACCTTGCAGAGCCCCATCCGGGCGGAGCGGGCCGACGAGCTGTTTGCCGCGGGTGTCACCGCCTGGGCCTCTAGCGGCACCCCCTCGGACTGCGTCAAGCTGGCCCTGTTCAGCCTGATGGACCAGCCCCCCGATCTGGTGCTCTCGGGCATCAACCACGGCCCCAACCTGGGCACCGACGTCCTTTATTCCGGCACCGTCTCGGCGGCCATGGAAGGGGCCATCGAAGGCTTCCCCGCCCTGGCCGTCAGCAGCGCCGACTTCCAGTGGCGCCAGTTCGGGGCCGCCGCCGTGATGGCCCTCGATGTGGCCGAGGCCATGCTTGGCCACCCATGGCGGCCGGGCCTCCTGCTCAATCTCAACGTCCCCGCCCGGCCTGCCACCGAAATCGGTCCGCTGCGCTGGTGCCGGACGGCGGTTCGGCGCTATGTGGATCAATTCGACCGGCGCCAGGATCCCCGGGGGCGCACCTATTACTGGCTTGCCGGTGAGGTGGCCGATGACAGCGAGGCGGCCCTGCCAGACCCGGCGGAATGGCCCACGGATGTTTCGTGGATCGCCGAGGGCGGCGCCTCCCTGACCCCTCTACAACCGGAACTGTTCTGGCGGGGGGAGGCCAGCTCCCTACCCCCCGCCATCGCCCTAACGGGGTTCAGGCCCGACGGTGGATCCTCTGCAACATCCAGAGGGTGAAACCCAGGCCAATCAGGTGGGCGAACAACACCTGGGTATTGCTCAATACCGAGAGCATCTCGATGGAGGTGATCGGGAAAGTGCTGATGGCCCCCTGGCCCATCCCCGGAGCCACCATGGGTCCAAACAGGCCCGGAGCCTGGAGCGAGGCTTGCAGAAACAGGCTGCCAGCCAAGGCCTGGTACCCAACCGCCGCCAAGGTGAGGCCGATCAGGTCGGCGATCAGACCCCGTTTGATCAAGCGGCTGGTCTCCCCCTTGCTGGGCTTCACCGGACTGGCCAAGGCCCGCCCGCAGCGCACCACCAACCAGCCCTGCCAGAGACTCCAGAGCAGTACCAAAAACGACAGGGTGGATAACGAGAGCCCAGGACCAAGACCCAAGGCCCGATCAGCATTGGCGGCGACACGGCTTCCAATGCTGTTGAACGTCAGGACCCCGACCACCACCACGCCCAGCACCAGCTGGGTCCAAAAGCGAATCCAGCCAACCCGGCGCAGGGCGAAGGAGATGGTTTGCAGATCAACCGAATCGGCCATGAAAGCCCCAGGTCAGGCACCCAAACTTGCCATGGGAGGATCAAGGTGGCGAGACCGGGACGCGACCATCCCGACGAACCGGTGGTGATCCCCCTCCACACGCCCTCCGAGGCCCTTAGGCCCACCGCGATTGCGCTGGGCAGTTTCGATGGCCTGCATGCCGGCCACCGCCGCGTCATTGCGGCCGTCAGCCCCAGTCCAGCGCCGCTGGTGCCGACGGTGGTGAGTTTCTGGCCCCACCCCCGCGAGGTCCTCCATGGGGAGACCCGGTTGCGGCTGGACCTGCCAGAGGAAAAACTCGAACTGCTCGAACCCCTGGGCATCCGCCAGCTGGTGCTCGTGCCCTTCACCCTGGAGCTGGCCAGCCTCAGCCCGGACGCCTTTGTGCGGGAGGTGTTGGGGCATCAACTGGATGCCCGCCGCATCGCGGTCGGTGAAAACTTCCGATTTGGGGCCAAGCGCAGCGGCGATTGCCACGATCTGGTGCGGCTGGGAGGGCGCCACGGCATTGCCGTGGAGGTGGTGCCCATGCTGTGGGACCAGTCCCAGCGGCTCAGCAGTAGCCGCATCCGCCAAGCCCTCTGCCGGGCGGATCTGGAGGAGGCCAGGAGACTGCTCGATCGCCCTTACCGCTTCCGGGGCCGGGTGGTAACCGGGCGGGGCCTGGGACGCCAGCTGGGCTGGCCCACCGCCAATCTGCAGGTGGATGGACGCAAGTTCCTTCCTTTAGAAGGGGTTTACGCCGCTTGGGCCTGGAGGGTGGGGGGACCGGAGGGGCCCATGGCCGCCGTGATGAACCTGGGCCCCCAACCCACCATTGACCCCACAGCCCCGTCGGCCGTGGAGGTGCACCTGCTCGACCGTCACCTGGATCTGGGGGGGACCTGCCTGGTGGTCGAACCGATCCAGCTGTTGCGCCGCCAAGAACGTTTTGCCGATCTGGCCGCCCTGACCACCCAGATCGGCCGGGACGCCCAGCAGGCTCGCCAGATCCTCGCCGCCGCCTCAGGTGGTCGGGTAGGCGTGGGTCAGTCCCCAACCGATGAACAGGGCGATACCTCCGAGCAACAGGATGCCTGAAATCAAAACCCCCATGGGGTTATCGCCCCCTGTGGCAGGCATGGGAGTAGGGGCCGGGGCCGACCCATAGGATCGGGAAACCGGGGCGCCAGCACCAACGGGTGGAGGGACAGTGGCCAACGTTGGGTTGGCATGTTGTCCCGGCTCGACGGCCATCCTGGTTCAGCGCTAGATCGCCAGCCTACTCAGATCAGCCAGTGGGGACCGGAACCCTTTCTTCTGCGCCCCTCCCCAGCCCCATGTCCTTGCCCCCTGCGGCCCAGGCCCCGATTGAACGCCTGATCGACGCCAACCTGGATCGCGCCCGAGAAGGATTGCGGGTCATGGAGGAATGGGCCCGCTTTGCCCTGGAACGGCCCGATCTGGTCTGGCGTTGCAAGGATCTGCGCCAGCGCCTGGGCCAGCTCCATGGCGAGCGTTACAAATTCGCCCGTGATGCCGCCGGTGATCCGGCCACGGGCCTGGCTCACCCAGCCCAGGCCGGCCGTCTCGACGGCCCGGCGATCGTCGCCGCCAACGCCGCCCGGGTCCAGGAAGCCCTGCGGGTGCTCGAAGAATTCGGGCGACTGGTCGATGGCGACCTGGCCGCCGCCGCCGCCGCCTGCCGGTATGGCCTCTACGACCTCGAGGTCGCCCTGCTGCGCGCCAGCAAGGGCAAGGATGATCGCCGCGTCCGCCTGGCCAGCAGTCGGCTTTATCTGGTGACTGCGCCGGTGCCCGGGCTGGCCTCCGTCGTGGAGCAATGCCTCCAGGCCGGACTGCCGCTGGTGCAGTACCGCGCCAAGCCAGGGCTGACGGTGGACGGGGTCGAATTCGACGACCGACAGCGCTTGGCACAGGCCCGGGAACTGCGACGCCTCTGCCAGGACTACGGCGCCCTTTTCCTGATCAACGATCGCATCGACCTCGCCCTGGCCGTCGATGCCGATGGGGTCCATCTCGGCCAGGGGGATCTGCCGGTGCCCATGGCCCGGCGATTGATAGGCGCCGAACGGTTGATTGGCTGCAGCACCCACGCCATCGCCGAATTGCGCCAGGCCGTGGCGGATGGCTGTGACTACGTCGGTGTCGGCCCGGTGCAGGCCACCCCCACAAAACCGGGGCGGGAGCCGGTTGGTCTGGCCTATGTGGCCGCTGCGGCCCACGAATGTCCGGTCCCCTTCTTTGCCATCGGCGGCATCGACGCCCACAACCTGGCCGAGGTCCAGGCGGCCGGTGCCACCCGGGTCGCTGTCGTCAGGGCCCTCACCGAGGCCTCCAGCCCCGCTTTGATCACCAGGACGTTGCTGCACCAACTCGAGACCTCCCTTGAACCCACCTGAACCCCCAGTCCCTGCCTGCCCGGATCAGGATGCAACGGCCATCACCGTGCAGGTGAACGGTGAGCCGCGTCGATGTGCTGCGGGCCAGTCGCTGCAGGGCTTCCTCACGGGTCTCGGTTACCGGCCCGAGCTGGTGGTCGTCGAATTCAACGGCGCGATCCTGGCCCGGGCCCACTGGAACCAGCAACAGGTTGTGGAATCCGATGTGCTGGAGGTGGTCACCATCGTGGGGGGGGGTATCTAGATTTCAGGTCAACCTCTGCAACTCCTATGGGTCCCCGATTGCTGCGGCGCCTTGCCGGCCTGATGGTGGTGCCAATGCTTCTGACCACCTTGTTGCTTGCCCAACCCGCTGCCAGTCTTGCGGCCAGCGGCGGACGCATCGGTGGCGGCAGCTTCCGATCGGCTCCCTCAGCCCCCCGCAGTTATGGCAGCCGCTCCGGCGGCTCCGGAGGCGGCTATCCCCGTGGCAGTTATTACCCCCGAGGCGGCTACTACGGCGGCGGCGGCGGTTACTACGGCGGCGGGGGCTATTACGGCGGTGGTTATAGCGCCCCATTCGTGGTGCCGATCTTCGGCTTCGGCGGCAGCGGCCTACTCGCCTTCCTGGTGCTGATGGCCGTCGTTGGCTTGATGCTCAGTTCCCTTCGGGGTGGCGGTGGCGCGGCCAGCCTGCCCGGCCGCGATGGCCAGGACAGCCTGGGGGCAAGCGGTGTGGCCGTGGCCTCTGTCCAGGTGGGGCTGCTGGCCTCCGCCAAGGTGCTACAAACCGACTTACGTCGCATGGCGGAAACCGCCGATACGACCACCAGCAGCGGGCTGCAGCGGGTTCTCCAGGAGACCACCCTTTCGTTGTTGCGGAACCCGGAACTTTGGGTTTATGCCAACTCCGAACTGGGCCAGATCCCGTTGACCTCCGCTGAGGCCACCTTCAACCGGCTCTCAATGCAAGAGCGCAGCAAACTGGAACGGGAACTGACGGCCAATGTCTCGGGCCGTCGCCACACCGAAACCAGCGATGGGGTCGCCGGCCAAAGCGATGCCACCAGCGATTTCATCGCGGTGACCCTGCTGGTGGCGAGTCGATCCAAACTGGATCTCAAGGGCTCCGGCACGGCCGAAGACCTGCGGGAATCGCTCCAGCGCCTCGGTTCGGTGCGCTCGGAAGATCTCCTGGCCCTTGAGGTGATCTGGCAGCCGGAAGGTCGGGGCGAAGTGCTGAGCCAAGAGGATCTCCTGACCGCCTATCCGCAGATGCAACACCTCTGAGTTGCCTTCAAATCAGTGCAGGGGCGTGCGGGCTTCAGCCCCCACGCCCCCTGGGGGCCTGGAGAATGCGCAGGGCCGCCATCGCGGCCCCATAGCCATTGTCGATGTTCACCACCGTCAGGCCTGGGGCACAACTGGCCAACATGCCCTGGAGAGCGGCCCGCCCGCCCTTGCTGACCCCATACCCCACCGACACGGGCACGCCGATCACCGGCTGGGGCAATAAACCCGCCACCACGGTTGGCAAAGCGCCCTCCATGCCGGCACAGACGATCAACACGCGATAACGCCCCAAACCAGCGAGCCGGGCCAGCAAACGGTGCAAGCCGGCGACTCCCACGTCCAGGATCAGATCACTGGCCACCCCGTGGCAGGCCAGGGCGAGATGGGCTTCTGCAGCCACGGCCAGATCACTGCTGCCCGCCCCCAGAATCGCCACGGTCCCCAGTCCGGGGTCCGGCACCGGCAGGGCGGGAAGGGTGAGGCAACGGGCCTCCTGGTGATGCCATACCCCTTCGAGGACATCCCCTTCGGGCCCCAGCAGGGTCAACACCGCTGCAACCTGCTCTTCGGACACCCGCGTCACCAGAACCAGCTCGCCAGCGGCCCGCATGGCCTTGATGATGGCGGCGATCTGGGCGGGGCTCTTGTGCTCGCCCCACACAGCCTCCACCAGGCCTAGGCGACGGCGGCGATCGAGATCGAGATCGTGATCGGAAGGACCCAACCCAGGGGGGAAAGCCATGGCTCAGGGCCTGGCCAGCAGGGCCACGGCATGACAAGCGATACCCTCTTCACGCCCCTCAGGTCCCAGTCCCTCATTCGTGGTGGCCTTCACCCCCACCTGCTCCGAATCGACCCCAAGACGGGCCGCTATGGCCGCCCGCATGGCGTCGATGTGGGGCTTGAGTCGGGGCCGTTCGGCAATGACCACCGCATCCACATTCAGCACGCGCCAACCCCGCTCCGCCACCAGAGCCACCACTTTCTGCAGCAGTTCGAGGCTATCGGCCCCTTGCCAACGGCTGTCCTCCGGGGGGAAATGGCGACCGATGTCCCCCAGGGACAGGGCCCCAAGCAGGGCATCCATCAGCGCATGCACCAGGACGTCCGCATCACTATGGCCATCGAGCCCGAGTCCCTCGGGATGCTCCAGCCGGACGCCCCCCAGGATCAAGGGACGACCCTGGATCAGGCGATGGATGTCATAACCGTTGCCGATCCGCAGATCCATGGTTGCCCCCGTGGAAGCCATCGTCCCAGGCCAGTCTTCCAGGCGGGCCGGCCCGTTGGCCGCAACCCCCTCCAGCCAGCGGGCATAGAGATCGGGTCGACGCAGGCGGGTGCGCTCCTGGCTCTGCCGTTGGCGCCATTGGTCGATGGCGCCATGGTCGCCACTGCGCAGGACTTCGGGCACCTCCTGGCCGCGGAAAAGGGCGGGGCGGGTGTAGTGGGGATGTTCCAGCAGGCCATCGCGATGGCTCTCCTCCTGCAACGAGGCCGCCTTGCCCACCGTGCCCGGCAACAGGCGGACCACACCATTGATCACCGTCATGGCCGGTAATTCGCCACCGGTCAGCACAAAATCACCCATGGAAACCTCCTCATCCGCCAGGCCCCGGATGCGCTCGTCAAAACCTTCGTAATGGCCACAGAGCAACACCAACTGGTCGTAGTTCTCGGCCCAACGCAGGAGATCCGCCTGCCCCAGGGGCTGCCCCTGGGGACTCATCAGCAGGACACGGCGGCGCCTCCGCACCGGAATCGCCTCAAAGGCGGCAAACACGGGCTCGGGCTTGAGCACCATGCCGACGCCACCGCCGTAGGGCAGATCATCGACCTTGCGGTAGCGATCCGTGGCGTGATCCCGGGGGTTATGGGTGTGGAGTTCAGCGATGCCGGCCCCGAAGGCACGGCCGATGACCCCCAATTCCCGTAGGGGCAGGAAAGCCTCCGGCAACAGACTGACGACATCCAGTCGCATTAGCGATACCGCATCACAGGGCCTGGGAAGGCGGGCGACTGACGCGGCGAATCTCGGTGCTGAAGCTGGCCCGTCCCGGTTTCCCATCCGCCCGGTGGGCCAGGCTGCTGCGCAGGCGCAGGTTGGGCTTGGCGAACCAGATCCGCTCACTGACCTGGCCGTCCTCCGCGGGAGAAGCCAGTTCCATCGTGCCGTCAGGCCAGAATTGCCAGGTGCCCGCAGTGCTCTCCTGGGAGGAGGAGGCCAAGAGGACCTGGCCATCCGCCAGGAAGGTCAAGGTGGTGACGGTGCCCCCCGGTGCGGTGACCCGCAGGCCTCCTGGGGCCTCGCTGCAGGCTGGGGCCAGATAGTCCACCTTGATCTCACCCCGCTCGGAGTCGTGCCAGGCGTCATCGTCCTGGCTGGGGTTAAGGGGAGCGAACTGGCTGCGAAGGGCAATCCACTCCCCCGCGCAGGAGCTCAGGAACGCCTCGATGGTGGCGGGCGGAAAATCACTCAAGGGACTCAAGGGCCAGGGGAAGGGTCAGCCGCGCCCATCCTGTCAGTCGGTGTTGTAGCCAAGTTCCGCCAGCCGGGTGGGACTGCGACGCCAATGGGGCACCACCTTGACGAAAAGCTCCAGATACACGGGCCCGTCCAACAGCTTCTGCATGGAGAGGCGGGCCCCCTCCCCGATGCGACGCAGCATCTGCCCGCCCTTGCCGATCACGATGGCCTTCTGACTAGTGCGTTCCACCACCACGGTGGCCAGCACCGCCAACCGGGGTCCGTCCTCTTCCATCCGCTCGACCCGAACGGCCACCGAATGGGGGACCTCCTCCCGGGTGTGGTGCAGCACCTGCTCCCGGATCAGCTCCTCGAGTAAAAGCTGCTCGGGCTGATCTGTCACGGCATCGGCCGGATAAAGGTGGGGCCCCAGGGGCAAAGCCAGGCTCAGGGCCTTGACAAGTGCCTCGGTGCCCTCGCCCGTCAGGGCACTACACAGGTGCAAGGGCCAGGGTTGGCCTGGATTGGTTGCCGTTGCCGGGGCGGCGACAGGGCCATCCAGCAATTGCCGATACTGCCCTGCCACGGCCAGGCGCCGATCGGGATCGAGCTGATCGCTCTTGTTGACGGCGACCTGCACGGCAAAGCCACCCTGGCGCAGCAGTTCGACGATGAAGGCATCCCCGCCGCCAGGGGGCTGGGAACCATCCAACAAAAGAAACACAAGATCCACCTCGCCAATGGCCGTGCGGGCACTGCGAACCAAGCGCTCCCCGAGGAGATGGTGGGGCTTGTGGATCCCAGGCGTATCCAGAAGGACAATCTGGGCCCCAGGGGTGGTGAGGATGCCCCGCAGGCGATGGCGGGTGGTCTGGGCCACTGGGGAGGTGATGGCCACCTTGGAACCGACCAGCTGGTTGAGGAGGGTGGATTTGCCCACGTTCGGCCGCCCGATCAGGGCCACAAACCCAGAACGGAAATCGTTAGGACTGACAACAGGGAGAGTGGAATCCATATCCTCAACATTGACAGCCCCCCGGCTGCCCTACCGACCAGCCCCACCTTGGCAACCCATGAGCACCCCCTTGAGCAGCGACCCCAGCCAGGCAGACCATGCCGTCGCTAAGCCCATCGGCTTTCAAGAAGCCATGGCTCTAGCGAGCCAGTGGCTGGAGGAATGGGAACAGGATGTGTTGAGCGATGAGGTGCTGAGCGAGCGGGTCGGGGATTTGGTGGCGAGCCGCGATGGGGCGAGGGGATTTTTCGTGGTGGCGATGGCCGGGGAAGGGCCCTTGATGGATCGCATGCCCGAGGCCCTGATCCTGAGCCTGCGTCTGGCGGGAGAAGGAGTTGTGGATCTGACCGCCCGGAATCTGGCCATGAGCACAGCCATGGCCGTGCATCACGGGCGCAACCAAGACAGGGTGGCGACCCTGGCCTCCCAACGGGTGAGCGTGCGCAGCCGCGAATTGCTGCGCTTACTGGACCCCAATCTCGTCAAGCTGCGACTGGAATCCCTGCTCGCCGGCACCCGGGGTCAAGGACAAGACGTGGAGTTCCTAGAGCGATGGGGCTACGACGACGAGCAACGACAACAAATTGCCGCTGCCATTGAGGCCGTAGCCGAACCGTAAATCCAGTCCAGGGTTCTATCCAATCTACGATCAAACGCGATCAACAGCCGTTTCTAAAAACGAAAATAAAGCAAAGCCATGGCCTCCCAGTCAGTATCATTTTGCGCAGGCTGTAAGATATAATTAATGTTCATCCCAAGGGATAGATGGCGCAAGAGGTTCAGGTCAATGCCCCCCGTGAGCATGGCATCGGTCGTGTGGCTGGTATCGGTATTGGTGGCTAGGCCAACCCCGAGGTAGGGCGAGAAGAGCGAACGGGGGAACAAATCAAGGGTGAGGGGCATCTGAAAAGCTCCATCGCTGTTATCAACACCCTGCAGATCCCTGTTCAAGAAGATATAAGTGGGCCGTAGGGAAACCCCGAACCCTTCACCGAAGGCATAACCAAGGCGCCCGGTCACCACAGGACTGGTGCGATCCCCAGCAAAGGCCTGGATACCCGTTCCAATGCCAAAAATCGGCCCGGGCTGCTTCGCAGGGTCGACCAAGGGAACGGTTGTTTGTAAAGCCGTTTCAGGTTGTTGGGGTGACGGCAGTACGTCGTAACGGGATACCGGTCGCCAGGCCAGGGAATTGACTCGTGGATCAGCAAGGGGCAACCAGGAGGCTGCAGGGGCCTGTGGTGCCACCTGGCGCCAAGGTGCCAGGGGTGCGAGGCCCTGGGCAAAGACCGGTGGGGTGGCTGCCGCCAGGGCAACAGCAACGCCCACGGTCAACCTGGCACCAGCAGAGGCGAACATCACCAAGCAGGCTGGGGAGCGGAAGGGGCCGGGGTGGAGGCCTGGGGGGCACTGGGGGCGGGCGCTGGAGTCACCTCGGGGGCTGGAGCAACAGGGGCCGACGGCGCCGGAGCGGCGGCGGGTGGGGCGGGACTCGGAGCTTCCGCCGCCAAGGGCGGTTGGGGCGCAGGGGGCTCGACGCGGAGTTCAGAGACTGGAGCGTCAACGGGTGAACCAGCCGGGACCGAAGCCTTGGCCGGGGGAGCCACCGCTGGGACTGGCGCAACCATCGCCGACGAAGCGGGCGAGGCCTTCCCCATGGGGCCTGAAGAGTGGGACCCAGCCTGGGTCTTGACCGAAGTCGAACTCAGTGGTGGCAATTCCTTGAGGGGTTCGACATGGACGATGGCGGGAGCCAAACGACCCGAAGCGGGGAGATCCTGGCGACCGCTCCAGCCACGGATGGCCTCCAGGACCGCGGGATCCTCGGGTTTGGACAGCAGGTCAACACTGCCATCGGACTGCAACGCCAAGGGAACTGATGTAGCGCGTTGCACCTTCATGGATGGCACGTGGACCACACGGGCGGCCTCCAGCTGGGCGGCGGGCTTCAGGGGCGAAGAGATATTGATCGCATTGAGGGCGCGACGCATCGGTTCACGCCAGGCCTGGGGCAAAGGAGCCAACGGATCAGAGGAACGGGCCAGGCGGGCTCGCTCAGAGAGGGCGACCGCCGGGGATGGGGCAACCTGGAGATCCTTCAAGGTCAAGGCTCCCCCCAGAAGTTCCGCAGGCGTAAACGAACGCTGCAACAGGTCGTAGCGGGAGGCGCTGGCGAGGGGACCCACCCCTGGGGACCGGATCCCACCGGCAGGCTGGGTGGGAGTTGGCATGGCAAACCGGAACGGTCGCTGGGTCATCTCAGCCTGGCCGATCGGAACCACCTTCTCAACCGGATCGAGCAGTTGACCGATTTGGGCATGGGCTGCCGGAGAAGAGGAGCCCAGCAGGACTCCAGTCGTTGAATGAGGCGACAGGCCTTCCCGGGAAAGGGGAGACGCGTCGGGGGGATTCATCAAAGGAGCCGGGGGTAGAGATGCCGCCAACTCGGCTTGGGGGAGGGCGAGGGGCCGGGAACGATGGGATTCCGCTTGCCAGCGGTCGTGAAGATCGATCCCCACAACGGGCAGCCACAGGGACTGGGAGAGCAGGGCCCAAGCCACGGCACGGGTGTTAAGAGGGTGGCGAAAGTGATCCATGGAGATTAAGAAGATGGAAGAAGAATACGGGTGAGGTTAGCGGCCATTGTTATTGTTGTTTTGCCAGTAATTCCAAGTGTTAGCATAATTTAAGATGTTGTTGAGGGCGTTGAAGGGCTCGGAAATATCATTGAGGAAAGTCAGGGCCTTGCCATAGAGATTACTACGAACAATGATGGTGTCACCATTGCGCAATGGCGGATTTGTCAGATTAGAAACGGGCAAATCATCCTTATAGGCAAATACCTGGCGAGTCGTGGTGCCGTTGCGATTGAAACGCACCAATTCAATGCGATTCGTCTGGGCGCGACGCCGAATCAAACCTCCCGTTCGGAATAGAGCTTCAATGAGCGGGGTGTTGGCAGGCAAGGAAACCGTCCCAGGCGCCTTGACCTCCCCGATCACGGTCACGCTGATGCTCAAGGGCGCCAAATTGGTTTGGCCAATCGCCAAGACTTCCTCCGGGACCGGCTGGATTGCGCGGGAAACGATAATGGTGTCTCCATCAAACAACACCGGATTTTGCAGTTGATTG
>JAPLIF010000168.1 GCA_026389255.1 Cyanobacteriota bacterium | reverse complement strand
GTTTCAGCGACTTCGCCATCGGCACTCCGGGGACGGGGTCCCTTCGAATCGCCCGGCAGTATGACCCCCCTCACCTCCGGGTTTCCCGGCCGATGCCGCTGACTTCCTCCGCCATCTCCCCAAACACGGCGCCGGTGCTGACCCTTGGTCCCCTGGTGGAGGGGATCCTGCTACGGCGCTACAAGCGGTTTCTGGCGGATGTGGAGTTGGCCGGGGGCGAGACCGTCACGGCCCATTGCGCCAATACCGGCCCCATGACGGGCGTGCTGTGTCCTGGGGGCCGGGTGCGACTCCGCCATGCTCCCTCTCCGACGCGCAAATTGGCCTGGACCTGGGAACAGGCGGAGGTGCCCGGGGCCGATGGCCAGGCGATCTGGGTGGGGATCAATACGGCCCTGCCGAATCGACTGGTGCGGGCCGCCATTGAGGCGGGCTGCCTGGAACCCTGGCTGGGCCCCATCGCCGCGATCCAGGCGGAGGTGCCCTACGGCGAAGGGCGCCGCAGCCGGATCGACCTGTTGCTGACCCCGGGGTCAGGCCCCGCTGGCGCCCCGCCTGCCGACCCCCGACCGATCTATTTGGAGGTCAAGAACACCACTTGGAGCCAGGGAGAAGTGGCCCTGTTCCCCGACACCGTCACCGAGCGCGGCCAGAAACATCTGCGCGAACTGATGGCCCTGGTTCCGGCAGCCCGGGCCGTCCTGGTTCCTTGCCTCAGCCGGGGGGATGTGACCCACTTTGCCCCCGGCGACACGGCCGATCCCCTTTACGGCCAGTTGTTCCGCCAGGCCCTGGCGACCGGGATGGAGGTGCTTCCTGCCGGTCGTCCATGGATACCCGTGCCTTTAAGCGCTCGTTGCACCATTCCGATCGCTATAACCGCCGCGGCTTCGGCCTGGGTGAGGAGGTGGCGGGCAACCTGCAGACCGCCTATCAAAGCGATCTGGTGGCCAGCCTGCGGGAAAACGGCTACGAACTGCGGGAAGGCCGGCTCACGGTGCGTCTGGCCGAGGCCTTCGGCTTCTGCTGGGGGGTGGAGCGGGCCGTGGCCATGGCCTACGAAACCAGGCGCCACTACCCCAGTGAGCGGATCTGGATCACCAATGAAATCATTCACAATCCCTCGGTGAATGACCATCTTCGCGAAATGGACGTGCAGTTCATTGCCGTGGATGAGGGCGTCAAGGATTTTTCCGAAGTCGGCACCGGCGATGTGGTGATCCTGCCGGCCTTTGGCGCCACGGTGCAGGAAATGCAACTCCTCAACGAACTTGGCTGCCACATCGTTGACACCACCTGCCCCTGGGTGTCCAAGGTGTGGAACAGCGTGGAGAAACATAAGAAACACTCCTTCACCTCCATCATTCATGGCAAGGTGAAGCATGAGGAAACCCTGGCCACCAGCTCTTTTGCGGGCACCTATCTGGTCGTCCTTGATCTCAAGGAAGCCCGCCTCGTCTGCGACTACATCCTCGCCAGCGCCCATGGCAACGGTGATCGCGAGGCCTTCATGGACCACTTCGCCAAAGCCAGCTCGCCAGGTTTTGATCCAGATCGGGACCTGCTGCGGCTAGGGGTGGCGAATCAAACAACCATGCTGAAGAGGGAAACCGAAGAGATCGGTCGACTGTTTGAGAGGACCATGCTGCAGCGCTTCGGCCCTGATCTGCTGGACAAACATTTTCTCGCCTTCAACACGATTTGTGATGCCACCCAGGAACGCCAGGATGCCATGTTTGCGCTGGTTGAAGAACCGCTGGATCTGATGGTAGTGATTGGTGGGTACAACTCTTCCAATACCACCCACCTTCAGGAGATTGCCGTTAGCCGTGGCATCCGTTCGTATCACATTGATACCCCTGAACGCATCGGTCCCGGCAATCGCATCGAACACAAACCCCTAGAAGCCGACCTGCAGGTGGTAGGGCCCTTTCTCCCCGATGGGCCGATCCGGGTCGGTATCACCTCCGGCGCCTCCACACCGGATCGGGTCGTGGAAGATGTGATCCGGCGACTGATCCACCTCTGTGCGCCGACGGATGGGGCGACAGTCGCTGGGGCTGATCCATTCCCATAAGATTCTCACCTCTACGCTTCCCTGGTTTCCCAGGCCCAGCCCCCCTACCCTGCCGCTGGAACTTCTCTCCAGCCGTGGCTGCCCTTCTCCCTGTCCCCTCTGGTTGCGCCCGCCCTGACCGATCAAGCTGCCGATTCCGGGATTGAGGGGGCCCAGGCCGGGGCCCAGGCCGGGGCCCAGGCCTTGCGTCTCAGCGGCGATCCCCAGGTGCGCCGCTACGCCAGCCAGTTTGCCGATCTGATGGAAATGCGGGCCCCGGCCGATGTCGTGGGTCGCTATCTGGATCGCCACGAAGACTGGTTTCGACGCTGCGCGGCTCCCATGACCGTGGCCTCCTTGGACCGCGACGCCTATCTGCTGACCCTGGGGCGGTTCGGCAATTTCGGCTTCGAGGTCGAGCCCACCATCGGCCTGGAATTACTACCCCAGGACAACGGCGTCTACGCGATCGTGACCGTTCCGGTTGCGGAGCAAAGCCCCAAGCTGCAGGGGCTCTACGACGTTAATTTCAATGCTTCCTTGCGACTAGACGAACCCGACCGCCAGGCCCTTGATGCGCCCGCCGCCGTGGAGGTTTCTAACGAGGAAGTGGACCGACTCATGGCCCACACCCTGGTGCGCTGGCAACTGGATCTGGCGGTATGGATCCGCTTGCCCTCCATGCTCAACCTCTTGCCGGAGGGGCTGGTGCAGAGCAGTGGCGACCATTTACTGAGACAGATCGTTCGCCAGATCTCCCGCAAACTCACCTGGAAAGTTCAGGAGGATTTCCACGCCAGCCACGGAATGCCCACCAGCAGGTGGGGCCCCACGAAAAGCTTGCCGTTATTGAGATAGGTGACGGCCATCCCCCCAAAGGTGCCCAGCACCATCAAGGCCAGCAGCAGGCTGCCCACCAGGTGGTGGCGACGGCCGAACTGCCCCTTGATGAGATCCTTGCGCTCCTCGGCGCTGGTGGCGGTGCGGAGCTTCTTGGTTTTGATGCCCAGCACCATCGAATAGAACGACAGCCCCAACAGGGCCCACATCAATAAAGGATGGAAAAAGTTGAGTTTGTAGGCCAGGGATGGAGAGATCAGTTCAGTCATCGTGCCTGTTGGGGAGATGGAAGTGAAACTACAACTGCCGACCCCCACTCGGTAGGGACAGGGGTAGGGACAGGGGGCTTCAGTGCAGGAAGTGGCGGCGACCCGTCACGACCATGGCCAGGCCCAGGTCGTCGCAGGCGGCGATGGAATCGGCATCGCGGAGGCTGCCCCCCGGCTGGATCAACGCCGTGATGCCATGGGCGGCCGCCAGGCGCACGGTGTCATCGAAGGGGAAGAAACCATCACTGGAGAGCACGGCCCCCTGGGCCGAGGCTCCGGCCATCTCCAGGGCCGATCGGGCGGCCCCCACCCGGTTGGTCTGCCCCACCCCAATGCCCAGGGTGCGCCCCCCGGCGGCCACCACAATGGCGTTGGAGCGACCGTGGCGTACCACCCGCCAGGCGAAATCCAGATCGGCCCGCTCCTGGTCGGTGGGCTGGCGATGGCTGACCACCTTCCATGGCTGGGGATCAAGGGCAAGGTCGTCGGCTTCCTGCTCCAGCAGTCCCCCCAGGACTGAACGGCGCTGCAGCCGGGGGGCGGCGGCCACCGCGGCCCCAGGCAAGGTCAGGACGCGCAGGTTGGCCTTGGTGGCCAGGAGTTCCAGGGCCCCTGGTGAAAATTCAGGCGCCACGACACATTCGAGGAACAGGCCGGTGAGCAGCGCCGCCGCTGCGGCATCCACCGGGACATTGAGGGCGACGATGCCGCCAAAGGCAGAGGTGCGATCGGCATCGAGGGCCCGCTGCAGGGCCTCGGCCACGCCCGTGCCCTCGGCGACGCCGCAGGGGTTCGTGTGCTTGATGACGACGGCCGCCGGACTGGAGCCAGGAGCTTGGTCCGACGGGAGCTCGCCGTAGCCGAATTCACGAACCGTGGCCAGGGCCGCATCGAGATCAATGAGGTTGTTGTAACTGAGGTCTTTGCCCTGCAGCTGGGTCGCGGCGCCCCAACCGGCCTGGGGATCGCTGAACCAGGTGGCCCGTTGGTGGGGGTTCTCCCCGTATCGGAGCCGCTGCTGGACCGGCAGTTCGAGCCGCAGGGGCACGACCGGATCGGCGCCGTCTTCGCCAGCGTCCAGTCGCCGGGCCAGCCAGGCGCTGATGGCCGCGTCGTAGGCCGCCGTGTGCTGGAAGGCCGCCAGGGCCAGGCGGCGGCGCAGGGCTGCATCCAACCGACCCGCCGCCAGGGCCTCCAGGAAGGAGGGGTACTGGGCGGGGTCCGTGAGTACGGCCACGTCGCCATGGTTCTTGGCGGCGGCCCGCACCATCGCCGGCCCACCGATATCAATGGTTTCGATCGCGGTCTGCCAATCCACCGAGGGGTCGGCGACGGTCTGGCGGAAGGGATAAAGATTGACCACCACCACATCGATGGCGGTGATCGCCTGGGCCTCCAGGTCAGCCCTGTGGCCCGCATCGTCCCGGCGCGCCAGGATGCCGCCATGGATGCGGGGATGGAGGGTCTTCACCCGACCCCCCAGAATCTCCGGCGCCCCGGTGTAGTCGGCCACCCGGGTGACCGGCAGGCCGGCGGTGGCCAGGGCCGAGGCGGTGCCGTCACTGGAGAGCAGTTGATAGCCATGGCTGAGCAGGCCTTGGGCCAGGGGCACCAGACCCTGTTTGTCGGACACGCTCAGAAGAGCTGTGGGGGCCATGGCGGCGCAGTTCAGAATCGGGTCAACCTAAGCAGCAGCTGCAAAGAGGCCATGGCCAACGTTTTGCCCAATGACGCCTTGCCCCAGGATGGATTGCCCGAGGACGATGGGCAATCCATCCGGCTGGGACCGGCCCAACCGCAGCGTCGCCTGGTGCTGCTGCACGGCTGGGGGGCCGATGCGGATGATCTGCTGGATCTGGGCACCGCCCTGCTGGCGGAAGATGGCCAGGCGGACGAGGTCAGCGTGGTGGCCCTGAGGGCACCGGAACCGCACCCTGGCGGCTTCGGCAGGCAGTGGTACGACCTCCAACAACCCAATTGGCCCGGCCTGGGCGCCGCCCGCACCAACCTGCGGCAACGATTGGCAGAACTGGCCGAAACCGTGCCACTCGAACGGACAGCGGTGCTGGGATTCTCCCAGGGTGCCGCCATGGCTGTGGATGTGATCCTGGGCGAGGGATTGCCGGTGGCCGCCCTGATCGCTTGCAGCGGCTACCCCCACCCAGGCTGGCAAGCCCAAAGCCCCAAGGCCAACACAATGCTGACCCACGGCGACCAGGACCCTGTGGTTCCAGCGGCGGCGAGCCAGGCGATTGGGGACTTAGTGCAGCAGGCGGGGGGCCAGGTGGAACGCATCAGCTTCTCTGGGGTCCATGGCATTGACCCCCAACTGCTGCCGGAGCTGCGCGCTTTTCTGGCCCGGCACTGGACCTAGGGCCAAAGGGGCGTCAGGGCTCAGACGAAGGCGTACTCGTACTCCTCCATTTCCTCCCAGTCATCGGCCGCGAGAGCTTCGATGCCTTCAAAAAGGACCTCTTCGCCGATCCGATCAACGATGAGTCGCAGGGAAGGGAAGAGAAAATGATTCTCTTCGGCGTACTGAGCGCTGAAAAGTCCCTTCTCCCCCCAGAAGAAGCGGTCTGTGGTGTGCTCGTTGCGGCGGACGTTGAGGATCGCCGGAGCCATGAGATCGGCTTCGGCGATGTAGCGACGCGCAGCTGTGACGGGCTTGTGGGAGCCGGTCTCAAGATTGAAGGTGGGAACGTGGGCGAGAACACGTTGGCCGGCGAGACGACGACGGCTGATCCGCTTGCGCTTCTTAGACATGGCAGGACTCCCGCAGGGGAGGCTGAAGGGGAACAGGGGGGGGAAACAACCATGGCGATGGTCCAACGGGGGACAGTCGCCTGGTCTGGCCGTTCCAGACACCGATGGCGAGGTCTGGAGCGAGGCCATTACATCTGTCGTTCTCGAGCAATCGTGGGCACGATCGGAAGTGCCACCGACCTGATGAAGGCCGGCGGAACGGGAACGGCTTGCTCCTTCCTCTGCTGTAGCTTCGGTTGCAAGGTGAATGCAACCTCAGACTCCTAAGGAAGGCGGCTAGCCACCGATGGCGACACCCAACTCGCTCCAAAACAGCGAAGTAGTGGTCGATACCGCCATGCTACGGCTTTTTTCTCGTTTTGATCCGCCCCGCCGGAAATATTTTTGCGGATTGCGCATTTTCTTTCGGGTTGGCGAACGGTGATTCCAGTTTCTGAAAGGTTTTTGCTATTGCTGCGCTGGCAACTGGGCCAACTGGTGGATTGCCAAGATGTGCGTTCGCTAGTGGTTTACGTGACCCACGAGGGCCCCGAAGGCCACCCCACCCTGATGGCCGTGGGCCAATGGCCCAGCGACGGCCGTGCCCTGCCGGCCCCCGACAGAACCGGTGAACTGCGGGTTCTTGCCGAAGAACGACGCTGGTTACCCCTGCGGGAGGGGCCCCTGCTGCTGGGGGCCCTCCAGGTGGAAACCCGGGGCACCGTTTGGTCCGAAAGCCTGCGCCAGCGCCTCCAGGCCATGGCCCTGACCCTGACCGAGGCTTTGCGGATCGACATCGAGCGGCAGAGACTCGAGGCCCGCCTGCTGGCCCGCGAAGAACACCTGCGGCTACTGGTGCATCAGCTGCGCAACCCCCTGTCGGCCCTGCGCACCTTCGGGCACCTCCTGCTGCGCCGCCTGGACCAGGACGCCGATAACCGCCCCTTGGTCGAGGGCCTGCTCAATGAGGAACAGCAACTCAACCGCTATGTGGAGGCCATCAGTGATCTCGCCCGCCCCGATGCCCTGCTGACCGCCGCCGCCCGCCCCCAGCCCCTGCTGTTGCCCCCCCTGCTCACCGGACCGGGCGGCGTGGATCTGGCCGGCCCGCTGCTTCCCCTGCTGCGGCGCGCGGAAGCCACCGCCAGCCTGCAGGGTCGCCAGTGGCACGGACCGTTGAACCTGCCGTCCTGGCGCGGGGACAGTGGCTCGGTGGCCGAGATCCTGGCCAACCTGCTGGAAAATGCCTTCCGTTACAGCCCGGCCGGTTGTCCCCTGGGCCTGCACTGTGGGGTCGGGGCTAGCGGCGGTCCCACCCTCACCATCTGGGACGGAGGCGAGGCGATCGAGGCCGACGAGCGGACCACCATTTTCGAAC
>JAPLIF010000108.1 GCA_026389255.1 Cyanobacteriota bacterium | reverse complement strand
CAGGCGTGGCGGCGACTAAAAAGGGGAACAGGAGGGGCATGGGGGCCGCCACCAAAGCAGCGATCGCGGGTCCAGAGCGCAGACTACGTCGAAACCACCGCCTACTTGGGCCGTGACCTTGACCGCCCCCACCGACCTCGTCATCGCCGGTCGTCACTTCGCCAGCCGGTTGATGACCGGCACCGGCAAGTACCCCTCCCTGGCGGCCATGCAGGCCAGCTTGGCGTCCAGCGGCTGCGAGATCGTGACCGTGGCCGTCCGGCGCGTCCAGAGCAGGGCCCAGGGCCATGGGGGGCTGTTGGAGGCCATCGACTGGAAACGGATCTGGATGCTGCCTAACACCGCCGGCTGCGCCACCGCCGAGGAGGCGATCCGGGTGGCCCACCTAGGTCGGGAGCTGGCCCGCCTCGCCGGCCAGGAGGACAACAATTTCGTGAAGCTGGAAGTCATTCCCGACCCCCGGCACCTGTTGCCCGACCCCTTCGGCACCCTGGAAGCGGCCGAACAACTGGTTAAGGAAGGCTTCGTGGTGCTGCCTTACATCAACGCCGATCCGTTGCTGGCCCGGCGACTCGAGGAGGTGGGCTGCGCCACCGTGATGCCCCTCGCCTCCCCCATCGGCTCCGGCCAGGGCCTGCGCAACGCCGCCAACATCGCCCTGATCATTGAGAACGCAAGCGTCCCCGTGGTGGTGGATGCCGGCATCGGCGTACCGAGCGAGGCGGCCGAGGCGATGGAAATGGGCGCCGACGCCCTGCTGATCAACAGCGCCATCGCCCTGGCGGGGGATCCCCCGGCCATGGCCAGGGCCATGGCCCTAGCCACCGAAGCGGGCCGCACCGCCTTTCTGGCTGGACGACTGCCGGTGCGAGCCCAGGCCCATGCCAGCTCGCCAACCAGCGGCGTGGTCGGAGCCTGAATCCCGGCCCCTTCAGCCCGCTGGGTTTCAAAACTGTGACGTTCCGTTCCCCGGTTGCCTCGCTGCCGGGCCCCTTCCATTGAGCTGCGCCGCGGTGCTGCTGGCCGTGGCGGCCCTGATCAGTCGGCCCACACCTGGGCCAGCCAGGACCAGCCCAAGGGGCCATGACGAAGGCCTGTAGTAGTTTGCCTGTCTGAGCATCCGCTCGTTCAGGAGTCTGGGGTGAAGGTTCTCGTTCTCGGCGGTGACGGCTTTTGTGGTTGGCCCTGTGCGGTGAACCTGGCGGATGCTGGCCACGACGTGATGATCGTCGACAACCTGAGTCGCCGCAAAATCGACATTGACCTGGGGGTCGAGTCCCTCACCCCCATCGCCACCATCGGCGACCGCCTCAAAGCCTGGGAACAGGTGGGGGGCAAGCGGATCGAGTTTGTGCTCCTGGACATCGCCAAGGAATACGACCGGCTGCTGGCGCTCTTGCGCAGCGAGAAGCCTGAGGCTGTGGTCCATTTCGCCGAACAACGGGCCGCCCCCTACTCCATGAAGTCGAGCGCCACCAAGCGCTACACCGTGGACAACAACGTCAACGGCACCCACAACCTGCTCGCCGCCATTGTTGAGAGTGGCCTGGACATCCATATCGTCCACCTGGGCACCATGGGGGTCTACGGCTACGGCTCCCATCGGGGGGCCACCATCCCCGAGGGCTACCTGACCGTTGAGGTGCCCCAAGCCGACGGCAGTCGCTTCACCGAGAGAATCCTGCACCCCACGGATCCCGGCAGCGTCTATCACATGACCAAGACGCTCGACCAGCTGCTGTTTTTCTATTACAACAAGAACGACAGCATCCGCATCACCGATCTGCACCAGGGCATCGTCTGGGGGACCAACACAACCTTGACGGAAAAGGATCCCCGTCTCACCAACCGTTTTGACTACGACGGCGACTACGGCACCGTGCTGAATC
>JAPLIF010000009.1 GCA_026389255.1 Cyanobacteriota bacterium | reverse complement strand
GTTGCTCCACCGCCAACCGCACCAGCACGGAGGCATCGGGCTGCAAGCTCAGCTGCTCCACCCGACCGACCGGCATCCCCGAGAGACGCACCTCCATGCCGGGCCTCAGCCCATCGGCGTTGAACGTGCGCAGCAACACCGGAAAACGGGGCTGCCCCCAGTGCTTCTCGCGGGCCAGGGCCAGCAGGGACCCCACCGCCAGCAGCACGCCAGTCAGCAGGAACAACCCCGTGCCTGAGGTCTCCCGCCTCATTGGGGCCGCCCCAGGCGCAGCGGATCGATCGCCAGGATCCAGAACAACTTGAGCAGCAGCACCAGCAGGAGGGCATGGAGGAGGCCATCGCCCACGATGTCAGCCACGGGCCGCCGCCGGGCCATCCCCACCAGGGTCTCCCGCGCACACCAAGCGGCTCCTGCCAGAAGGAACAGGGCACAACGCAGTAGCGCCCGCACCAGGTCGGGCCACTCCAGACCGCCGAGCACCTCCGCCAACTCCCCGCCAAAATCAGCGCGGGGCGAGGCTGCCACCCCACTGATCAGGCTCACCACCAGGAACTGGAGCATCAGCCCAACGGCCACGGGCAGCGTCGTCAGCACAAGGGACTTCCAGGCCTGTCCCCCCGCCACCTCGACCCGTTGCACCCAATCCGGGGTCAGGCGAATGATGGCGACCATGGCCACCAGCATCGGTCCAAACACCTGCAGCACCATCAGCATCAGCACCTCGAGGCTGAAGCGACTGGTCTGGGCCAGGGATTCACCCAACAGACGCACGACGCCGGTGCCCACCACCACGCCGGCCAGCACTACGGGGGCACTGCAACGTTGGCCATCCCGATCCACCAGGGCGAGATAGGACCGCAGGGGCGACCACAACGGCCGCAGGAAGGGGACGATGGCCCTGAGCATGGGCCATCGTTGCCCATGGCCCATGGCGCCGCAAGACCAGGGAGCCTCTGACACCTAAAATCGAAACCAACAAAATCCAGAAGCGCCGGTTCTCCCATGCCCTCCTCCTCCGCCCCTTCAGCGCCAGGCGCGAGGGCGGGGCACAGGCCCAAATATGTCTTCGTGACCGGCGGGGTGGTCTCCAGCATCGGCAAGGGCATCGTGGCCGCCAGCCTGGGGCGCTTGCTCAAGTCCCGGGGCTACAGCGTCTCGATCCTGAAGCTCGATCCGTATCTCAATGTGGATCCGGGCACCATGAGCCCTTACCAGCACGGCGAAGTGTTCGTCACCGAGGACGGCGCCGAGACCGATCTCGACCTGGGGCACTACGAACGCTTCACGGACACGGCCATGTCCCGCCTCAACAGCGTGACCACCGGCTCGATCTACCAATCCGTCATCAACAAAGAACGGCGCGGCGACTACGAAGGCGGCACGGTGCAGGTGATCCCCCACATCACCCGTGAAATCCGCGAACGCATCCACCGGGTCGCCGCCAACAGCGGCGCCGATGTGGTGATCACCGAAATCGGTGGCACGGTGGGTGATATCGAATCCCTGCCTTTTCTGGAGGCCATCCGTGAATTCAGGGGCGACGTGGGCCGCCATGACCTGGCCTATGTGCATGTCACCCTGTTGCCCTATATCGGCACCTCCGGCGAACTCAAGACCAAACCCACCCAGCACTCCGTTAAGGAACTGCG
>JAPLIF010000127.1 GCA_026389255.1 Cyanobacteriota bacterium | reverse complement strand
GACGACGATGAAGATGACGACGATGACGATTGATTCCACCCGCCGATGGCCCGGGAACTGCGTCGACTGCTAATTCCACCGTCCCGGTGGCCCGTGCTGGGCGACCCCAGCCTGCTGGCCCTGGAGGCCGCCGAAAGCCATTACCTGGCCAGGGTTTTGCGCTTCCGCCAGGGGGATCGGCTGGCGGTGGTGGATGGCTGCGGCCGGCTCTGGAGCGCGGTGCTCGAATCGGGTGAGCATTTGCGGCTGGAGCAGCCGCCGGAAGCCCCCCTGGAGCAGGCGATGCCGGCGAGCCCGGCCCTCACCCTGGCCCTGGCCGTGCCGCGGCGGGATGCCGAATTGGTCTGGCGCATGGCGGCCGAACTGGGTGCCGCCCGGCTGCAGCCCCTGATCGCGGCCCGGGGGGTGGTACGCGAACCACTGCCCCTCGATCGCTGGGCCGCGATCATCCGCGAAGCCACCGAGCAATGCGAACGCCTCTGGCTGCCGGAGCTGGCAGCGCCCCTCTCGGCAAGCCGCTACTGGAGCGAAGCGATGCCAGGAACGCGACTGCTGGCCACCACTCGCAGGGCGGCCATCCCGCCGCTGGCGAGCTGGGTGCAGGCCCTCTGGAAACGCAACCCCGGCGAGCCCATCACCCTGGCGATCGGCCCAGAGGGGGGCTGGAGCGAAGAGGAAGAGCGCCAGGCCCTGGGCGCCGGTTGGCAGCTGGTGAGCCTGGGGGACTCGATCCTGCGCACCTCAACCGCCGCAGTAGCAGGGCTGGCGACCCTGGCCCTGTTGCGGCCCGCTGCTGCCGCAAGCCCCTAGCAACAAGACTGCCCAAACAACCAGCCCAGGCGCCCTTAGCGCCCTTTTGAGGGCAGATGGCGACGATCGCCTCAGCTCTTCATCATCGAACGGGCGATGTCGCGGAAGCCGGCCAGATTGGCGCCAGCGGTGCGGCGACGCAGGGGGAGGCTGGCACCAGGCACCAGACAGTCCGGCGCAAAGGTCACGGTGCTGGCGGGGGGACGATTGGCCTGGGCAGCGGCCAATTCGGCGGCGATCTCCTCGGCGGTGGTGCGCACCGCCGTGGCGACAGCGGCAGGGGTTGGCGCTGCGGTGGTTGGCGCTGCGGTTTTCGCGGCGGCAGTGGTGTCTGGAGCTAATGCGGCCGTGGCAGAGGCCACTGCAGCAGGGGCCGCGGCGGCTGGGGCCACCGGGGCGATCACCGCCGCCACGACAGGGGCCTTTTCGGTCCCCTTGCCGTTGGACGGCGTGTCGTCACCGGTGAGATCAAGGAAAAATTTGGCCTTTTTGAAGAACATGGTCTGCCCCAACCTGTTGCTGGATTATCAGCCCTTGGCGCCACTGACAGGCGCCGCCTTAGATCTGTGCAACAGAACTGGGCCGTGCCGATGCCACCCCTCCCCCCCCAAACCCTGGCGACCTGGGCCCTGGCCCTGGCCTTCAATGGCGGACTGATTGCCCTGGCCCAACGGGCACCCTTGCTCACCAAGGCAGGCTGGGTCCATGCCGGGGTGTTGGGCACGGTGCTCTGGGGCTGCCTCGG
>JAPLIF010000038.1 GCA_026389255.1 Cyanobacteriota bacterium | reverse complement strand
GGCTGCGGGCCCTGCTCACCCCCCTGCGGGCCTATGCCGGCACCCCCCTGCAGGCCTTCGCCCGGCGCCGGGGCTTAACGGGCCTACTGGGGCCCCAGCTGGAGGCGATGGAGCGGCTGCTGCCGCCGTTGGCCCCCGAAGCCTTCCGGGATGGTTGGCCGGTGGTGGTGCCGGCGCAGGGCCCACGCCGATACCGGGTGGGACTGGTGCTGGGCTGTGTGCAGCGGCTCTTCGACCCCGCCGTCAACAGCGCCGCCATCAACGTGCTGAGCGCCAACGGCATTGAGGTGGTGATTCCGCCGAACCAGGGGTGCTGCGGCGCGGTCACCCACCACCAGGGGGAGCTGGTCCAGACGCGGGACCTGGCCACGGCCCTCATCGACCGTTTCGCCCAGGTGGTGGGGGAGGGACAACCAGCAGGCCCCGAACCCCTCGATGCCGTCCTGGTGGCAGCCTCCGGCTGTGGTCACACCCTCAAGCACTACGACAGCCTCCTGGCCCAGGAACCCGGCTGGATGCAACGGGGAGCGGCCTTCGCTGGCCAGGTGGCTGACATCCAGGAATTCCTGGATCGGGTTGGTCTCAGTCCCGGTTTCCGGGCGGCCCTCAAGCCCCTGCGCCACCCCGATGGCAGCGCCGCCACGGCCGAGCACCCCTTGACCCTGGCCTACCACGATGCCTGCCACATGATCCATGGCCAGGGTCTGCGGGACCAGCCCAGGGCCCTGCTACGGCAGATCCCCCACGTACGCCTGCGGGAAGCCGTCGAAGCCGGGGTCTGTTGCGGCAGCGCCGGCATCTACAACCTGGTGCAGCCCCAGGAGGCCGCCGAACTGGGCCGCCTCAAGGCGGCCGACCTGAGCGCCACGGGCGCCGATCTGGCGGTCAGCGCCAACATCGGTTGCAGCCTGCAGATCCGCCGGCACATGGAAGACCAGCCCCGGCCCATTGCGGTGCTGCATCCGGTCCAGTTGCTGGAGCAAAGCTTCAGCGGCGGCTGAGCTGGCCCTCCATCGATTGCCAGGCCCGGTGCAGGGTGTCCGCCTGGCCGAGGTTGCCGGGAAAAGTCAGGATTGGCAGGGGCTCTGCCCCCGACTCCGCGCCGGCCACGGCTGAACCGGCCGGGGTCAACACCAGGGACAGGCCAGGCAGCACCTGGCCCTGCAGCTCCACCGCAGCCAGTTGCAGGCCCTCGGCTAGCAGCACGTGGCTGGTGATGCCCCCCTTGCTGATCAGGTAGCCCAACTGGGGCGCAAGGGCCGCCGCCAACCGCGCCATGGTGGCGGCCAGGGCCTGGCCTAGGGCCCGCCGCTCGGCGGCATGGCGGCAAACCAGCTCGCCGCGACTGGTATGGAGCACGGGCGTGCGACCGGAAGCCAGCACCGCCCTCAGTTGCTCCAGCCAGGCGGCCTCCAGGGAAGGCAGCAGGAGATCGGGCAGGGGTCCCTCCAGGAGGCGATGCACCTTGGCCACCGGCAGCTCAACGCCAACGCAGCCCGGATCCGCCAGCAGGGACTCCAATTGGGCATCGGCCAGGGGCACATGGGAACCCACCAGCACCAACCCCGGCCGGGGTCCGGCCGGGCCACGCCGCCGCAGGCCCGCCAGTTCGGAGGGCCCCAGGGGCTGGGGGGGCAGGCCGGCCAAAGCGCCCAGCACGGAAGCAGCCGACTGAAACAGCCAGGGACTCGGCCCTGGGGGCCCGGCCAGCGTCAACCGCCGTATCGCCGTCCCCAAGGCCGTCAGTTGGCCAGGCCGATTGGCATCCACAGCCACCACCGCCCCGCCCCCCAGGGCGGCGAGGCGGGCCTCCAGCCGATCCATGCCGGGTCCCCCCCCCTGCTCCCAGGCCACGGCGGCGGCTTCCATCAGCTCCAGGTCGAGGCGCTGCACCTGGTCAGCGGCCATCCGGCCAGCCGTCTTCTCCTCCACCCACTGGGGCAGATAGCTGTTGGCAAAACCAAACAGGCGATCCCGGGCAAAGGCGGTCTCGTGCACGGGGCGGCCGTCCAGCTGATGCATGCCGGCCACGGTGGTGCGACCTCCCTCCAGGAAGGCGGGCACCAGCAAGGTGGCCCTAAAGGGTCCCAGCCCGGTGGCGATGGCCTCCACCTCCAAGGGGAAATGGCCCCGCAAGGTCGAATCTCCGCGGCTGACCATCAGCCAGTGGCGGCACACCCCCTGCTCCACGGCTTCGGCCAGGAGCGGGGCCAGGGCACCGACGATCTGCCCCACCCGCTGCCGGGCCGCCAGAGGCGCCAGGGCCCTGGTGTTGGCCAGCACAAACATCAGGGGCGAGGGATGGCGCAGGGCCGCCGCCAGGTCGGCAGCGTCCCACCGCAACAGCAGGGGGCAACCGTGCACGGTCTGGGAGCCCGTGGGATCGTCATCGATCACGACGATCTTCAGAGGAATGGTCTCCCGGGGGGAAAGGGCGGCCCGGGGGAACAAAGAAGAACTGGAATCCATCGGCCCCAGCCTGCCGTGCCGGGGTTCCCCCATGGCACCATCTCTGCCATGACTGGCCCCGAAATCCTCCAACCCCAAGCCGCCGAGCTTGGCGCCCTCGTACAGGCGCTGCATGCCGAGGGCCGTCGCTGGCTGCCCGCTGGCCTGGCCAGCCGCCTGAACTGGGGCGCCGCCGTGGCCCCAGCGTGCACGGTGATCCGCACCAGCGCCCTGAATCGCATCCTGGAGCACAACCCCGGCGACTTCACGATCCGACTGGAGGCGGGGACGCCCCTGCAGACCGTGCAGCAGGCCTTAGCGGAGC
>JAPLIF010000181.1 GCA_026389255.1 Cyanobacteriota bacterium | reverse complement strand
CATTGATGATGAAAGTGCCACGCTCCGTCATCAACGGCAGTTCGCCGATAAAGACTTCCTGTTCCTTAATTTCCCCAGTTTCCTTATTGACAAGCCGGCATGTCACATACATTTGAGAGGCGAATGTGGCGTCGCGGCGCTTCGCTTCTTCGACATCGTGACGGGGTCTCTTAAGTCGATATTCATTCCCAATGAAATGCAACTCAAGCTTGCCGGTGTAATCGGTGATCGGTGAAAAGCTGTCGAGTTCCTCGATCAGGCCCTTTTCCAGGAACCATTTGAAGCTCGCCCGCTGTACCTCCACGAGATCGGGAAGGTAAGTGACGGTCTTGGCGACCTGGATCGCGCTGCTCATGCGGTGGACCTGCAGGAACGAAAAAGAAGGACGGACTGGAGGGGGCTCTGGTGTCAGATCGGCACAGATTCCTGGGGAAGAAGACCCAAGGATGATGCCGACACGAATAGCCGTTCCCCCGCGGGGGAACGGCTATAACCAACCATCCCTGTCACCGGATGGACCGGAACAGAGCCGATTCGGCGGCTGCCGACGCGGAGGAAAGGGCTGGGAACACCAGGGCTTGAAGGACCAGGATGGAAATGGAAGCGTTGCCGCTGCCAGGCCAATCTCAAATCATACATTGTCAAGCTTCAAGCCGAACAGTGTCACGGCATTGGCGGAGCTGCTAAGGGCGAGGCTGGCCAGGCTTTCGCCCCGCAGCGCCGCCACCCGCTCGGCCACCAGGACCACATGGGCGGGCTCATTGCGTTGACCCCGGCGCGGAACCGGAGCCAGGAAGGGGCAATCGGTTTCCACCATGAGGCGCTCGGCCGGTACCAGGCGTGCGCATTCATGGATATCCGGCGCCTTGGGGAAGGTGACCGTGCCGCTGAAGCTGATGAACAGGCCCAGTTCCAGAAAGCTCTCCATCTCCGCAGGGGTGCCCCCCCAGCAGTGCATGACCCCCCTCAGGCCGGCGCCCTGACGATGCCGTTGCCGCAATTCGGCCAGCATGGGCTCGGCGGCATCCCGGCAATGGATGATCACGGGGAGATCCAGCTCGTGGGCCAGATCAAGCTGGGGCCTCAACATGGCCAGCTGCTGTTCGAGATTCTTCTGGCGATAGAGATCCAACCCGAGCTCCCCAATGGCCACGACCCGATCGTCAGCCAGGGCGGCCTCCCGCAGCACCAGCGGCGTATCGGCCTGCCAGTGCTCGGTGTCCTGGGGGTGGACACCGACCGAATAGCGCATTTCGGGGAAACGATCCGCCAGGGCGCGGATGGCCGGAATCTCGCCCGGTTCGACGCAGGCATGGACTAGGGCCCGCACTCCGGCCTGGCGCCAGCGGGCGGCCACCCCATCGAGATCGTCGTCGAACTGGCGGAAAACGATGTGGCAATGGGAATCCACCAGGGCAGGGGCTGGCAGGGCCCCAGCACTGGTGGAGAGATCAACGACGGGCAAGGAGGCCATGGCGGCGGATGGGCCCGAGGATTCCCCATTGTGGCCAGGAGCTGCGGCGCCCTGCCGACCAGGACCCCGGACCCTAGCCTCAGGCAACGATGCGAACGAAGAGCTTGATTGCGTCCGGTTCCCACCCCACGGCCGCCCCGACCCCCGTGGCCCTGACCTGCCTAACGGATGGTGAAGCCGCCGGCGCCCGACTCGAGGCCATTGCCGCCCGCA
>JAPLIF010000286.1 GCA_026389255.1 Cyanobacteriota bacterium | reverse complement strand
CCAGCCTGGGGTGGGGGGTCTCCGCCGGCAGATGGTGGACAAAGCTGCGGATGCCGACCCGGCCACAGGCTTTTTCTTTATTGGCCACATAAACGCCACTGGCCGGATCCTCCCCAACCCGCAGAACCGCCAATCCAGGTGGCCGGCCGGCCCTGCCCTGGCCGGCGCTGATCACGGCGGCCAGGCGCTGCTCAATGGAGGCGGCCAGAAGTTTCCCGTCCAGAACGGTGGCCATAGGGAAGGGTCAGTCTCAATCCAGCATGCAATGCCAAGGGCAATCCGGCAGCTGGCTAGCCTGCCTGCATGGCAAAGGGCCTGCAGCGCATCCGGCTCTATTGGCGGCAACTGCTCCGCCTGGAGCGTCCCCGTCAGGCCTTGGTGCGCTGGCGGGCTGGTGGCCTGGCCGCCCTATTCCTCGCCTGTCTGACAGTGGCCCTGATCAGCAGCTGGCCCTGGCTGGTAGAGCCCAGTCCCCGCGTTGGCATGGCGTCACCTTTTACGGTCCTGGCCCCCAAGGATGCCCGCGTCATGGACAACACGGCGTTGGAGGAACGGCGCACCCAGATGCTGCCACGCACGCGGGTTCAGGTGGTCGACGAACGGCAGAACCTGGTTCTTGAGAGCCGACTCAATGGGCTGCTGGAGGAACTACGCAATGAGATGGGCAATAGCCAACCCAAGCTCGATTCCCTCAATTTGCGCCGTGAAGAACGTCTCTGGCTCCAAGGCCTTCGGCCTCCGGCCCTGATGGCCTGGGAGCAGGCGGTCCAACAGGCGCAACGTCGCATGCTGATTCAAGGCGTGGTAGCCAACCTGGCAGAGCACACCCTGCTGCAGGCGGCCCGACTGCAACTGGAGAACCAAAGGCCAGCGGCCCGGAGCCTTGGCAGCAGGCTGGTGGTCACCAGTTTGCGGGGCAGCACCAACCTGCAGGACGATCCTTTCTTGAGCCAGAGGCGCATTGAGGACCTCGTCAGCCGCCAGGGACTTCCCACCATCAGCATCCAACGTGGAGATCTCATCACCCGACAGGGGGAATGCATCACTCCCAAGGTTTTTGATGTGCTCGACTACTTCGGGCTGATCAATCGACGGCCGAGGCCCCTGGCCTGGTTCAGCCGCTTTGCGGAAGCCCTGGTTACCACGATCACCATGCTGTTAATGATGCGCCGCTGGCGCGCCAGCCTGGAACCGCGCCAGGGTCTCCTGGCCCTTTTCATGCTGCTGGTGGTTCAGGGCTTCAAACTGTGGCTCGGGCCCTTGGCGAGCCCCTTGGCCCTGCTGCTGCCACCAACCCTATTGCTGGCCCAGGGGCTCGGCACCATGGCCGGACTGGCCTGGCTAGCGGTAGGCAGCTTGCTGTGGCCCTACCCGCTGACCTCCATTCTGGAAGGTCGCCTTCTCATCGCGGTTCTTTTTGCCGCTCTGGCCGCCGTCCTAGCCGGACGTCAACGCAATCGCGCCCAGCTGCTGCAATTGGCGGTGTTGCTGCCGGCTGGGGCTTTGGTGGTGCAATGGGTTTGCGTGCAATTAGCCAGCTTCGCGGGAGTGGAGGGGGGGCGTTTTCCCCGCAACGGCGATCTGCTCAACGAATCCCTTCTGGTCGGTGGACTGTTGATGGCAGGCCTCCTGCTGGCGCCCCTGATGGAGAGTTTCTTCGGTCTGCTGACACGGGCCCGGTTGATGGAATTGGCCGATCTGGAGCGGCCCCTGCTGCGGCGCCTCTCCACCGAAGCACCCGGCACCTTCGAGCACACCCTGATGATCTGCGGCCTGGCCGAAGAGGGCGCAAGGGCCATCCAGGCGGATGTGGATCTGATCCGTACCGGCGCCCTCTATCACGATGTCGGCAAACTGCATGGTCCTCAATGGTTTATCGAGAACCAGGAGGAGGGCCTCAACCCCCATGAAACCCTGAACGATCCCCTCACAAGCGCCGCCATTCTCCAGGCCCATGTTGATGAGGGTTTACGACTGGCACGGCGCTATCACCTACCCCGTCCCCTTTCGGATTTCATCCCGGAACATCAGGGGACATTGAAAATGGGCTATTTCCTCCATCAAGCACGGGAGCAGAACCCAAGCGTGGATGAAGCCAGGTTTCGTTATGCCGGACCGATTCCCCGCAGCCGTGAAACAGCCATATTGATGATGGCCGATGGCTGCGAGGCCGCCCTGCGATCCCTGCCGCCGGGAACCAATGAAATAGAGGCCGCCGCCATGGTGCGCCGCATCGTCGAAGCCCGACAGAACGACGGCCAACTCGCCCTGAGCGGCATCGGTCGGGCCGAACTGGAGCTGGTGATCCGGGCGTTCGTCCGGGTGTGGAAACGGATGCGGCATCGGCGCATTGCCTATCCGATTCCGGCGCGCAAAGCCTTCAGTGCCTGAGGCGGTTCCCCGTCTGCGGTGGCCAACGCCTTTGCATCCACCGTCCCAAGCCCATCCCCAGGGCTGCCAAGCACAATCCGCCCAATAATTCCAGGAACCACCAGGCCAGGGCTACCCACCAACCGCTGCCCTGGATGTGGGTATGCAACTCCAGGATCCAGCCACTGAAGGAGGTCAGCGAACCGCAAAACCCCACACCCCCGACCAACAACCAGGCCCGGGGGCGGCCGGCGGCCGTGGCACTCAGCCAACCCAACGCAAACGCCCCGAGCCCATTCACCACAGCGAGATCGTCCACAAGCCAGCGCAGCAAACTGCCGGCTATGGCCCCGAGGGCCACAAGCAAAAGACTGGACAGCAACGGTCCCGGCAACGGTCTCCCCGGGGGTGGGGCCCCATCAGACTTCGGCAACGGCATCCGGCTCATCGACCCAGGGCCAGACCTGCCATCAACGCCAGAAAGCCGCCAACAAGGGAACCGAGCACCAACCTCACCAGGGGTCCAAGGGCCCTGACCGTCAACAATTCGACCATCAGGGTGGAGAAGGTACTGAGACTGCCCAGGAAACCCGTCACGAGCAACAGGCTGGCCCCGGGGGGTACACCGGGACGCTGCAGACCGGGAAGGATGCAACCGAGGGCAAAACAGGCCAGCAGATTGACAATCAAGGTGCCCGAGGCCCTGGAGGGCAAACGGTCGGCCAGATGATTCACCAGCAAAAAGCGCAGCCAAGCTCCCGGCACAGCTCCGGCCGCCACAAGCAGGGCCTGACTGAGGATCATCCTGGAGGGTTGCGCCTGGACTGGCGATTGTGAAGCATCTGAGTGATCTTGCGCTGGAGTACCACGAGGGCCGGCAATAGGGTGATGGCGTTGGCCACCATCACGGGACCATCGTGAATGATGAAGCCATAAACGCCCCAACAGGCGATTCCAACACTGAGCAGTAAATACATCCTCAGCGAGATCGCTGTGGTATCACCACTCCTTAGGGTTTTGATCGCTTGGGGGAAAAAGCTCAGGGTCGTCAACGTGGCAGCCAGGTAACCAAGCGCAGTAACAGCAGGGGAATGGGCCATGGCTGGAAGAAACTCTTTGCCTCATCCTGCAGGATGGAGCGGAAGCTCACCGGACTCCACCAGGGAACCATCAACATGAGACTCACCTTCAAGGAGCTGCAAGCTCAATTGCAACCTGAGTGGGGCCTAGAGCAGATGTTCAATGGCGAGGGCTACGACCTTTGTGTCGTTCCTTCCCTGACGTTGGATCGGGCCGAAATGAGTAAAATCACCGGGGCCCATCACTACGAAGAACGGCAACTGTTTGCCCTGATCCGCCTAAGCCATCCAGGGGTAAGGGCCGTCTACGTAACTAGCAAATTATTGCCGGACCTGGTCGTCGATGCCGTATTGGAACTACTGCCAGGTGTACCCACTTCCCATGCCCGTAGACGCCTACAATTGTTTGATTGCGACGATGCATCCGATCGTCCTCTCACCGAAAAACTGCTCGAACGTCCGGCGTTGCTTGAGCGCATTGCTGAGCAAATGAGACCGGGTCGAAGTGTGCTGATTTGCTATGTGGTCACCGAACTGGAGAAAGAACTATCCGAACGCCTGCAGATACCCCTGCTGGGCACCGATCCGGCCCTGGGCTGGTGGGGCAGCAAAGCGGGGGCCAAGCAATTATTTTGCCGATGCGGTCTCCCCCATCCTGCCGGCAGTCCCCTAGTAAGAGATCTGCCGGCCCTGGCGGAAGCGACGGCAACCCTGTGGCAAGAACAACAGCCCCTCGATCGCGTCGTCGTGAAACTCAATGAGGGATTCAGCGGCGAGGGAAATGCCTGTCTCGATTTGAGCTCCTTGGGGCTTGACAGCTGTCAACCGCAGGAGCAGCGACAACGTCTGCTGGCAGCCCTTGCAGTTCTGCCCATGCCAGCCCCGGAATGGCAAACCCTCCTCAGCAACCAAGGGGCCCTGGTCGAAACCTGGCTGGAGGGGGGGGATGAACTGCGGTCGCCCAGTGTGCAGGGAACCATTCTGCCGGGAGGGGACGTTCGGCTGCTCTCCACCCATGAGCAGATCCTTGGCGGTTCCCAGGGGCAGACCTATGAGGGCTGTCGATTCCCAGCGAATGGGGCCTATCGGCAACAGCTGATGGAAATGGGTCGAAAAGTTGGAGAAGCCCTTGCCGCAGAAGGGGCCCTAGAACGCTTTGCTGTCGATGCCCTGGCCCTACGCCAAGGTGATCGATGGGAGCTCAAAGCGATCGAGATCAATTTACGTCAAGGCGGCACAACCCACCCGACGATGGCTCTCAATGCCATCAGTGGCGGCCAACTGGATCCAAGCAGCGGCCGCTATGTCTCCCCTACGGGCGGGAACTTGTACTACCACGCCACTGACACGCTGATCGAGCCTGCCCTGCAAGGACTGCTGCCTGTCGACCTGATCGACATCGTGGCGGCGGCAGGACTTCACTATGACCCGGTGCGACAGCGAGGCAGCGTTTTCCACTTGCTGGGCTGCCTCTCAGAATTTGGCAAAATTGGCATGACTTGCATCGGTCGAAGCCGGGCCGAGGCGGAGGAGGTCTACACCGCCACAGTGTTCCAATTGCTGGCCGGCGCCAAACGTCATCAAAAGACCAGCG
>JAPLIF010000243.1 GCA_026389255.1 Cyanobacteriota bacterium | reverse complement strand
GGGTGATCAGTCTTTTTCTCTTTGGGTTGTTGCCCGGCGGGCTGCTGTTTTTGGGTGAATCCGAGTCCCTGGGCCACGGCCACCAGGGCTTTGCCGTGGCCAATGCCACCCACCGCATCTATCGGCGCAGTGGCGAGGTGGCCCGTCGCACCGTGGCGCCCCTGGGCTCCAGCGCGAGTCGGGGGGGGGGGATGCGGCCCTCGTCGGCCCGGGGCGCGGTCTTGCGGGACTCCGTGCCGGAACAGCACATGATTCTGCTGGAGGCCCTTAGCCGCAGTTTCTGTGGCGACTGCCTGGTGCTGGATGACAACCACAACCTGGTGCAGGTCATCGGCGATGTGACGCCCTATTGCGTCATGCCGGAAGGCTGGATCAGCGCCAACGCCAGTCTTTTCCTGCGGCAGGAGCTGAGGGATGAGGCCCGGGCCCTGCTGTTGCTGGTGCGGGCCGATGAGGTGGCTGTGCTCAGTCCCAGCATCCATCTAGCGGCTGAGGAGGGCAGCCTGCGCCTGGAGGTCCGACCCCTGCGGGTTGGTTCGCGCCAATTCTGTGTGATTACCTTCAAGCGGGTTGCCGACACCGACACCGACACCGACACCGACGCTGATGCCGATGCCGATGCCGAAAGCAACGCTCCCGTCGTGCCCCGGGCCGGAACAGGGGTGCGGCAGATCGATTCCTCCTTCGCCAGCCAGATCCTGCGCCTCGAGGAGCAGTTGCTCGCCAGCCAGGATTCCCTGCGTCGCTCCATGGTCGAACTGGAGGAGGCTAACGAAGAGCTCGAAGCCTCCTCCGAAGAGCTGCAGGCCTCCTCGGAAGAATTGCAATCTTCGAATGAGGAACTCGAGGCATCCAACGAAGAATTGCAGGCCACCAACGAGGAGCTGGGAACCCTGAATCAACAGTTGCGCTCCCGCAGCGAAGAACTGCAGCTGCTCAATAACGATCTCGAAAATATCCAGAGTTCGTTGAGCCAGGGCATGGTAATCGTCGATCTGGAGATGCGCATCACCCGCTTCACTCCCTTGGCGGTGCGGGTGTTTGCCCTGGTGGAGTCCGACATCGGCCAGCCCCTGTTCTCGGTGCCCACCACCCTCAAGCTCACCGGGCTGCGGCAGGCGATCGTGGAGGTGCTTGCTGGAGTGCCGAGGCGCAATATTGAGGCCAGTAGTGAAGAAGTCGCCTATCTGCTGCAGGTGATGCCCTATCTCGACCGGGATAAGCGACCCATGGGGGCCATTGTCACCCTGACGGACGTGGGCGAGCTGGTGGCCCTGCGGCGCACCGCCGAAGCGGCCCTCGAGGATTTCACCCGCCTCACCGACTCCCTGGAGCAGGCGGTGTGGAAACGCAACGGCAATCTTGATCGCTTGCTTTATGTCAGCGCCCGCATCCAGACGCTGACGGGTTGGACCGCCGCCGAACTCTGCAGCCTGCCCTCCCTGCTGCAGGAGGCGATTGATCCGGCCGATCGCGATCGGGTGGCCGCCATGCGCAACAAGGACAGCACCGGCTGGTCGGTGGCCTACCGGCTCGGCACCCGCGATGGCCGTCGCATCCAGGTGGTCGAGAACGCCCACGTGATCAGGGACGACCACGACCATTGCGTCGTCGGCACGTTGACCGATGTCACGGAGACCACCGCCGTTGCCGAGCACGCGGCCGACCTCTCCACCATCTTTGCTTCGGTGTTCCATTCCCAGTGTTTTGACGTGGTTGTCCTGGACGACTCCCTGAAGGTGGTGATGGCCAATGAACGGCTCTGCGCCCGCCTCGTCCAGGACCTGGGATCCCTCGTCGGTTTGCCGTTTCAGTTGTTTCTGACCCCCGAGGACGGCGCCACCTTGCTGGACCTGGCCCGCAGGCCGGCGACAGGGGTGGAGCAGACCGAAAGTCGGGATTTGCAGCTCCTGATCCCCCATGGCCAACCGCTGGCGATGCGGGCTGAAATCGCCGGCCTCTCCAGGCCCCTGGGCGCGGCGGTGATGCGTCTGATTTTGGTGGAGCTACCGGCCGGCTCCCCTTAGATCAATTCCGGGTGGGCCGGATCTCCCTTGAAGGGTCCGATCAGCTCATCGGTGATCCAGCCGCCGTAAAAGCCGCCGGCCTGGGCCCGCACCGGTTGCCCGCCGACCCAGCAGGCCGCCATGGCGGCCGGGTAAAGGCTGAACCAGCCGGCCAGCGGCGCGAAGGCGGCGGTGGGTTCGGGATAGTGCCAGACGGCCCGCGGCAGCCGGCGGCCATCGGGTATCAGCACATCGCAATAGCGGGCCACCCCTTTCCATTCGCAGAAGCTGCGGCCCGGTGCCGGCACCAGCAGGCTGAGATCGAAGGCCTGGGGCGGCAGGTAGAAGCTGGGGGGATGGAAGGTCTCCAGCACCCGCAGGCTTTGCTGACTTTCGGCCAGGAGGCGTCCGCCGGCCTCCACCCGCACCAGCCTGGTGTCCAGCACCAGGGCCGGGGGGCGGGGATAGGCGGCCACCCGCTCCCGCCCCCCGGGCTCCTGCCAGGGGGGAACCAGGGAGTCAGCCATGCAGAAAGTGGCGCAGCCGCCTGGCTTCGACGCCGGCTCGCCGTTGCAGCTCCGCGTCGCTAAGCAGGGACTCCTGGCGTTGCTGGGCGTCGATCACATCGCTTTCATTGATGGCGAAGCCTTCGGCCTGGGCCAGTTGGAGGAAGGCGCTGAGTTCCAGGGGCGCGGTCTCGTCCTGCAGGCGGGCGAGAAGATCATCCTGGTTGCGGGCGTGGGCCAGGAAGGCATCCAGCTCGGTGAGGCTCATGGCGGTGGGGTTGGGGTGGGCGTCGGCAGCCCCCTAAGGGGAGTCAAGCACTGGGGCATGGGCCGGGGGAGCGCCTCGGGCCCGGGTGGCTTCACCTGGCATCGCCTCCAGCTTCACCGCCTCCCACGCCGCCGGATCCCACGGGTCCAGCAGGGGTTCGAGGGCCCGCAGGGCGGGCCCATCGGCGGGCTCCAGCCAGGCCTCCTCCAGACCGTCGGGGATGACCACGGGCATGCGGTCGTGCACCCGTTGCAGCAGCTGATTGGGCGCGGTGGTCAGGATGCAGCAGCTCTCGACTTCGCTGCCATCGGGCCCGATCCAGCGGTCCCAGAGGCCGCCCAACCAGAACACACCGCCATCGCGGCGGCGAAACAGCCAGGGTTGTTTCCAGGTCTTGCCCGTGGCCCTGTTGGTGCGGCTCTGCCATTCGTAGAAGCCATCCGCCGGCACCAGGGCGCGGCGGTGGCGCCAGGGCCCCCGGAAACTGGCCTTCTCCATCACCGTTTCGGAGCGGGCATTGATGGGGCGCCGCCGTTCCAGGGGGTCCCGGCTCCATTCCGGCAGCAGTCCCCAGAGGGCCAGACCCACCCCAAGGCGGCCGTGTTCCTGGCGTTGCAACAGCACCGGTTCCCCGGGGCGCACCTGGGGCCGGGGCGCGTAGTGCTGGCGCCAGCCCTCGGGCAGGGGACCCTGCAGGCGCGGCAGCAGCGCCTCCATGGCGGTGGTGAGGGCGTAGCGACCACACATGCAACCAGCTTGGCTGGCCCCATCCGCTGCTGCAAGCCGATCGGGGCCGTTCGGTTCTCACCCGTGGCCGTGGGGACAGGCGAGGACCGCAGCCCCTAGGTTGGGCCCACCACCAGTGGAACTGTGGCATGGCTCTGCGCCAAGACGACAACCGCCCCAACCGCCGCTTTGGGCTGATCAACCTGCTGTTAGTGGGTTTTGGCCTGTTGCTGTTGTTAAGCAACTTTGTGCCCAATCCGGCCAACCAGGTGCCGAGGGTTCCCTATTCGCTTTTTATTGACCAGGTTAATTCTAATAATGTCAAGCGCGCTTATATCACTTCCGATCAAATTCGTTACGAACTTAATAAGGCTCCAGCCGAAGGCGCTCCCACCCTGCTGGCGACCACGCCGATCTTCGACATGGAGCTGCCCCAACGGCTCGAACAGCATGGGGTCGAGTTTGCTGCCGCACCGCCGACCAAG
>JAPLIF010000165.1 GCA_026389255.1 Cyanobacteriota bacterium | reverse complement strand
TACATCCGCACCAGCGCTTGTTGGCGGTACCTAGCGGTCTGGATGGTTCTGATCTTCCACACGGACCAGGGCGGTCAATATCGGGCCTCCGACTACCGCAAGCTGCTCCGGAAGCATGGGATCAGCTGCAGCATGTCCGCCACGGGCTGCTGCTGGGATCACGCAGTTGTGAAGAGTTGTTTCTCTACCCTCAAAATTGAACTGGACCTCGATGACGATGCCAAAACCCAGTTCAATCCTACTCAAATCCAGAGGTCATTGGCCTTCTAGATCGAGGGCTATTACAACCGCGAACGCCGCCATTCAACGTTCGGTTTCCTCAGTCCAATCAATGACGAGCTATGCCTTGCGACAACCCCTACAATCATTCCTTGAAGCCCTTAGACCTGTCCTCGAAATCGGGGGAACTCCACATTGGTTCTCGGACCCGTGAACCACGGCTAGCTTGGTCGAGCGTTGTGGAAGACCCGTTGCGGGACAAGGAGTTGCATGGCCCACTGGATGCCTCAGTGGTTCTCGGAAGGGAACGGCCGGCAGGCTCAGGTTCTCGGAACCGTCCAATAAAGAGTTCGAAAGATCGACAGGAAATCTCGACTAAACACCGAACACAGAAGATCTCCGATGCACGGCGAGCGCCCTCATAACTCTTTGCGAACAGATGTGACAAGTGGAACGCCAGACACTGGTCCTCTGCGTAGCTTCTGCTAAAAGCTGTCGAGAAAAAAGTCTAACCCAATGCTTACAGTGCCGCAGGATTCAAGCTTCAACCTTCACTTAGCCAGAAAGCTTCTCCTATTGGTTGAAAAAGCATATCAAGAGTTTGATAGATCTCAAAATGAAGACAAATGGATTTGGGATAATGACACAACGCCAATCATCCTTGACGAGAAAGTATATAGGATTAGACTGCGTTTTGGTTTTGCAGAGAGATTCCCCGGCTTCGATATCTTCAAGACAGACATAAGGGAGCTAGGAAGCATATGGAGAGAGAGGGTTCCGTTTGGTTTTATTGCACATGATGAAGACAGCAATGAAATCTATGTTGCCTTTCGAGGAACCATGACGCGAGCTGAGTGGATCACAAATTTTCAGTTTAGGCCAGGAAGTGAACCCTTTCTAAATAACGTACGATTAGGCAAGGTACATCGTGGTTTCCATAAGATCTATACCCGCAAAGATGATGGACCCAATCCCCTTAGGTCCAATGGCGGTAGACCTTCGATCAAGGATTGCATAGAAGAAGTTGTCAAAGACTGCCCCCCTGATGCTCAAGTCTATGTTACAGGGCATAGCCTAGGAGGAGCTTTGGCTACAATGGCGACACTTCATATTCATGTATTGGAGCACTTTCGGAAATCCCCTATCCTTTATTCCTTCGCAAGTCCCAGAGCAGGAGGTTTAGAATTCTATCAGAAGTTTCATGAACTAGAATGCTTTAGGATTGCTAACAGTGAAGACATTGTTCCTACTTTGCCTTTCCCAAGTATTAACTTGACTTCTAGTTCTGGGGCAAGTGATACAGCATCTAAATCCTTGAAAAGAACAGGGCTAACTCGCTCCAGATATTCTTCTATTTTACGTCCAGATCTTGATTATCATCATATTGGCGAACCGATCTACTTTGCGAATCACCATTGACGGGAATAGTCAAAAATGAAAAGTATTATAATTACCAGAACGACCCAAGCAATCAGATTTTTACCCATTTCCAAGGCATTTATTATGCCGGCAACGGAGTCTATGAAGTTCCCTTTGATGCGCTCACGTCATCAGGCAAGTTTGATGTGGGCATCGCCTACATCAAGCGCCAAGACAATGGAAAATTTTCAGACCAGGCCCTTTGGCAGACTTTCCCGGCAACCACGGCCGGTACGCTTACAAGCAATGATTCCGTGGCCGGTGCAGGTAGCGTCGGGGCAATAACCAATGGCTCTTTAACAACTTTTGCTTCGGTCAGCGAGACCCAGGCCTATTTGTCCGCTGCCCAGTATCTACGCTAGAGCAAGGCCTGCAACGATCGCCCCATCTGGGTCCAGCCTGACCCGCTCACCGCCTACGCCTTGGTGCAACTGAAGCAGGAATTGGACGAGCCGCTGCTGCATCTCATCGAGCTTGGGCACCTGCGTGATCGCATGGCCCCAACCCTCCGGCACAGGATTGAATCGGAAGGTCTCAAGGTGTCACGGATGGGCCCAAGGACGTTCTATTGAGCTATCGAGGATTGATACGCCCTATTCCAAGAATACTTAACCCATTCCAACTCATTTCAGCTTATGTAGCGACCATTGCATCGCAAGGCACCAACTCTTGTGTTGGCTTGGTCAGAGTAATCTTCCCAACCACCCGAGCCGCCCATGCCCTCTCCTGCTCGCCTCCAGGCCCTCCAGTCGATTCTGCAGCGGCAACCCACGGCGGTCGAGCCGCCGGTGCCCCTGGAGGAGATCTGGGCCGTCGATGTCTTCGGCCTCGAAGCCATGCGCTCTGCGCTGCCCAAGGAGGTGTTCCGCTCGATCCAGCGCTCGATCCGCGAAGGCAGCAAGCTCGACCTCTCGGTGGCCGACGTGGTGGCCCAGGCGATGAAGGACTGGGCCTGCGTCCGCGGTGCCCTCTATTACGCCCACGTTTTCTATCCCCTCACCAACCTCACCGCTGAAAAGCACGACGGCTTCATCTCGCCCCAGTCCGACGGCAAGGCGATCGCCGAGTTCTCCGGCAAGCTGCTGGTGCAGGGCGAACCTGACGGCTCCTCCTTCCCGAACGGCGGACTGCGTACCACCTTCGAGGCCCGCGGCTACACCGCCTGGGATGTCACCAGCCCAGCCTGGCTGATGCGCACCCCCAACGGCGTCACGCTGTGCATCCCCACCGTGTTCGTGAGCTGGACCGGCGAGGCGCTCGACCTCAAGACGCCACTATTGCGCTCCAACGCCGCAATGAGCAAGCAGGCCCAGCGGCTGCTCAGGCTGCTCGGCGAAACGGCGATTGCCCCAGTCAACTCCAGCTGCGGAGCCGAGCAGGAGTACTTCCTGATCGATTCCAGCTACACCGCCCTGCGTCCCGATCTGCAGCTAGCCGGCCGCACCCTCTTCGGCGCTCCACCGGCCAAGGGTCAGCAGTTTGACGACCACTACTTCGGGGCCATCCCGGAGCGGGTGCAGGTGTTCATGCAGGATGTGGAGGCCCAGCTCTACCGGCTCGGCATCCCGGCCAAGACCCGCCACAACGAGGTGGCGCCTGGCCAGTTTGAGCTCGCACCCTTCTTCGAGGCCGCCAACGTGGCCACGGACCACCAGCAGCTCACGATGACCGTGCTGCGCAGCACGGCGAAGAAGCATGGCCTCACCTGCCTGCTGCATGAGAAGCCCTTCGCCGGCGTCAACGGCAGCGGCAAACACGTGAATTGGTCGATCGGCAACCCCACCCAGGGCAACCTGCTCGATCCCGGCAAGTCCCCCCACGCCAACCTGCAGTTCCTGATCTTCTGCGCGGCGGTGATCCGCGGCGTGCACTGCTTTGGCCCCCTGTTGCGGGCCGTGATCGCCACCGCCAGCAACGACCACCGCCTCGGCGCCAACGAGGCACCGCCAGCGATCATCTCGGTATACCTCGGCAGCCAGCTGGAGGATGTGTTCAACCAGATCCGCAGCGGCCGTCTGGAGGGTTCCGCCGAGGCCGCCCTGATGTCCCTCGGGGTTGACACCCTGCCGGAGCTGAACAAGGATCCCGGCGATCGCAACCGCACCTCCCCCTTCGCCTTCACCGGCAATCGCTTCGAGTTCCGGGCGGTGGGCTCCGGCCAGACGGTGGCGGGCCCGCTGGTGGCCTTGAACACGATCCTGGCCGATTCGCTCCAGTGGATCAGTGATCAGCTGGAGGAGCAGCTGAACAGCGGCATTCCCCTCGAAGAGGCCGCCTTCGCCGTGCTGAAGCGCACCATGGACGACCACGGCGCCGTGGTCTTCGGCGGTGACGGCTATTCGAGCGAGTGGCACCGCAAGGCCGTGGAGGAGCGGGGCCTCGAGAACCTGCGCACCAGCGCCGATGCCCTACCGGTGCTGGAACGCCCCGAGATCCGGGATCTGTTCGAGCGGCAGGGGGTTCTCACGCCAGTGGAGCTCGAAAGCCGCTTCGAGGTGTATGCCGAGCAGTACATCCTGGCCATCGAGGTGGAAGTGCGGCTAGCCCTGCGCATGGCCCGCACCCAGATCTATCCGGTGGTGATGCAGAGCTTGGAGCGCCTGAGCCGTTCGCTGCGGGATCAGGAGGCGATCGGGATCCAAAGCGATCGGGGCCTGATCTCAACGATCGCTGATCTCAACAGCAAGCTGGTGCAGCGCTGCGGTGCCCTAGAGGAGGCCCTCGCCAATCCCCCCCACGACACCCATGGCCACCTGCATCACTGCGCCGACACCCTGATGCCGCTGATCGGCAGCCTGCGGGAGGCGGTGGATGGCCTCGAGACCCTGGTGGATGACGAGCTCTGGCCCCTGCCCACCTATCAGGAGATGCTGTTCGTGCGCTGATTAGCCCGCCGACCGGTGCCTTACGGCCAACCCAGCAGGGCGGGCCAGCCGTAAGGCCCGCTCCCCGTCAGTCGACCGCTAGGTAAGGATTCCGACGGTTACACCTCCAGGGCCTGGCTGTTACCAAAAACTTGTCAAGACAGACGATCGAGCCGACGGACTAGCGGGGCTTGATCACTTGCATTACCTGGGGCCCCAGACCGCCGGCACGACGTTCACAATCCAAAGCCATCAAGATGAGACGGGCAGCACCGGACACATCTCCCCCATCAGCCGCGAGACGGGCCTGGTCATTAAAGCCATTCGCCTGATCAATAAATTGACGGCGATGATCTCTGCGCTCGTCACAGGTACGGGATGGTGCCAACTTGACAACCTGAGCCGAAAAGGTCGTCCGGGTTGGAATAGCAGAGCCGGGGCGCGAAAGGGTAAGGGGTGTCAAGGATTCCTAGGGGTAAGGAGAAACGATCAAGCCGCTGGTGCCAAAAGCGTGAACAAACTAGTCACGACTACAAAAATGGTGTCCGCCTTCGAAAGACGCTGGAAGCAAGCAACTCATCTCTTAAATCAGACTAGGCATGAAAAGGGTTCTTTGCGACCATTGACGCATTAACGGCAAGTTTGTGCAACACACCCCATTCCCGACGCCTTAGGTGCCGGGTTCTTCACCATTGCCTCCCAAAGCTTCGATCGCCTGCCGCAGGGCAAGGGATCGTTCACCGTCTCCGCGGGTGAGGGCGACGGCGAGGGCAAACTCCAACTTCTCGAGTTGGTGATCGCGCTCAGCCTGAAGAGAACAACGGGGATTGCCCGTTGCATGCCTCACAGGGGCGGGGCCAGCAACCGTTGAAGCAACGGAATGGGCTGAAGGGTAAGCCATGGTCACTTTATTCTCATTTTGGCATGGCTTGGCTGGGATTGTTGGAACTTGCTTTGTGCACCATTCCAGCCGCCCCTCAGGCGGCATCCCATCCGTGAACGTTGTCCTTGGCAACGGTCGAATCGGACCCCAGGGCTGGGGCCTTGAACGACGCCAAGCCTGGGCTGCCTCCAGCTTCCAGGGAATCAGCCGGTTCACTTTCCAACAACAGCCGACAATCCCGCAACAGAGACTCGGCCTTATCGAGCCGGGCCAGAT
>JAPLIF010000344.1 GCA_026389255.1 Cyanobacteriota bacterium | reverse complement strand
ACGATCTCCCCCCACACCATGAAGGGGCAGAACGAGCACCAAAGCCGACCCACCAGCGGATAACCCAGCAGGATCAGCGGCCACCACCAGGCCCAGAACAGATTGAGGCCACCGTTGTGCTGGCGGTCCTGGGGGCCCAGCCACAGCCAGACGTTCACCAGCACGAACACCCAGCTCACCACCCCGAACAGCAAGATGTTCCAGAAGCGGGGAGACCGCATCCAGCCCCTGAGCTGGGGTTTCCAGCGCCACAGGTCGAAGCGGGCCCGCGGGGCGCGCCGCTGGATCCAGAACACATCCTCGGGTAGCTCGGCGGGATGGCTGCCCGAGCACTGGCGCAGGGCCCGGTCCACCAGCTGCATCAGCTCGCGCACATTGCCGGGGAAGTCGTAGGTCTGCAGGCGCTTGATCAGGGCCTCGCTCACCTGGGGCGGCCGGGGCCAGCCCTGGCTGCGGGAGCGCAACCGCACCCCATACCGCACCCATTCGCCCAGGTCCTGGCGGCGGACCCGCAGGGGCGGCACCCGGATTTGCCGGCAGATGGAATCCAGGTCGGCGGCGCTGCGCTCGCTGGTGAAAAACACCCGCCCGCCGAAGTGGCGGCGTTCAGTGGGTTCACCGACCGGTGACCAGCTGCCCGTTCGGGCCAGCTCCACCAGGGCCGGCCGCAGGGCCGGATCGGCCCGGTCGATCTGATCCAGCAACAGGGCCCCATCGGCCAGGCAATCCAGCAGATTTGCCGCCTCGCCGCCGCTGCCGAACAGATCCGAACCATCAGGTCGCAGCAGGGCGCAATTGAGGCGCACCATCAGCTTTTGGCGCGCCGACGAGCCGAAATGCACCAGGGCGGCGATGTTGTCCTTCTCCAGCCCCGGTTCACCGCTGATCAGCACGGGCCGGGCCTGGCCATCCGCAGCGGCGGCCTGGATCGCGCCCTTCAGGGTCTGGGCGTAGCGGCTCTGGCCGACAATGCCCCGCCGCACCATCGGCACAAGGTGGGGGGCCAGCCGATGCAGGCAGGCCGCCGACAGATAGGGGGCGGCGGCAGGCTGGCGCAGTTCCATCAGGGGCCCCCTTGGTCAGCCCATTGTGGGCGCCGATAATGGCGTCTGAATCTCTTTTGTTGGCCATGGCCTTGACTCTTTACGGCGGTGCCCGCAGCCGTGCCTCCATGGTCCTCTGGTATCTCAAGGAGAAGGGCATCCCCTGCCATTCCCAGACCCTGGATATGCAGGCGGGTGAGCATCGTCAGGAGTCATTTCTGGCCATCAACCCCTTTGGCAAGGTGCCGGCCCTTGTCGATGACGCCTTTCAGGGACCCGATGGCGGCCCCCTGAAACTGGCCGAAAGTGGGGCGATTCTGTTGCATCTGGCCGAAAATTACGGGGTTGAATTTGCTGGCGATCCCGGCCGGGCCGCCGCCCTGCGGTCCCTCTCCCAGCAGTGGGTTGTGTATGCCAATGCCACCCTGGGGCCGGCGATGTTCCAGGCCGCCGACCGTCCTGACGACCTGGCCCGCCAGCTGGCGGTGCTGAACGACCGCCTCAGCCACCAGGACACCAGCCTGCTTTCGGGGACCGGCGGCCCAGGGTCCTGGGGCCCGGTGCCCTGGGGGGCGGCCGATTGTGCCGTCCAGTCCTACCTCGCCTATTTGCCGATGTTCTGTAGCGGCGTCGACCTCAGTCCCTATGCCGCCGTCCAGGCCAGCATTGAGGCCACCACCCAGCGGCCCGCCTACAAAGAGGCGATGGGATCGCGGTGAGACGGCTCGGGCGCTGTCCCTGGCGCAGGCATCGGCCTTGACGTTCTTAGGGTGGAGAGGTGAAGCTTGCCCCCATGGAATTGCGAGCGCGGTCCGCGTGTTGAAGAACCGCCCGTCCACTACGGCTCGCCCTGCGACTCCATCATCCCGTTCTCGGTTTCGCAAGAATTCCGCCCCAGCCCCTGCCAATGGGACAGGAGAACGGCTTGAGACCAAGCGCGAGCGCCCTGCCCGGCCGCCCCGGGGACCCCGTTGGCGTCCCTGGCTGATCGGCCTAGCCGTCGTGGCAGGGGCCATCACCGTGGCCCCCTGGTTGCCCCAGCCGTCTTCGAAGCGCCGGTCCGATCAGGCCGGTGCTGCCGTCACCGAAAGTCGTGGTTTTGTCTATCGCACCGATCCGGAGACCTTCGGCCTGGCCATGGATCCCCGCCAGGTGCGCTTCGATCTTTTCGAGGGCTGGGACCGGGAAAACGAAGCGTTCTCCGATCGTGGGGCCCTGGCCTACCTTTCGGGGCCCATGTATGAGCGCCATGTTGGCGATGATGGCAGCGAAATCACCGTGCCCTTGGGTGATCTCAAGTTGGGGGATCGCGTCTGGCGGGGCGATAATCGCACCGCCTCCCGTCAGCGGGCCTTCATTGGCATTCGCCATGATGGCAGCGTTGAATTTGGCTTTGGCGAACTGACCGCAGACCGTGAGAAGGAATTCGATACTTTTATTGGCGGTCTCCATAGTCTCTACAACGACACCCATACTGCACCAGAAAGTAATCGCGGCGCCTATAGCATCAGCATGGGCCAGCAGATTCGCTACTTTCTGCCCCGTATTCGCATCGTGATCGGCCTGCTGCCCGATGGCAGGCTAGAGGCCTTGATGAGCCGCGATGGTCTCACCCTTGAGCAGACCAAGGATCTGGCCCGCCGCCACGGCATGGTGGCCGCCTATCTCCCGGATCACGCCTCCAAGAGTCGTTTTATCATCCCTGGATACAAGGGATTCAGTGAAGAAGACGCCAACTGGATCAGTGGCGGCGCCACAAGCTTTGTGCATGTTCCCTACATGCTCCGCCTGAGTCAACGCAGCCTGCCGCTGCAGGGTTCGCTGCTGGGTGTGGTGTCCCGCCATTTGCCCCACCAGGGCTGCGGCAGTTTCAGCACCTGCGTCAGTCAGTTGGGGGGTGCCGTCCTTGATCACGGCCTGGCCGGTGTGAACCGCCTGATGGATCAAGTGGTCGATCCCCTGGCCCGCTTGGTGTGGGCTCCCCGATCGGGCCGCCAGGTCAAGCCCTCGGTCCAGGGGGCGCCGATGCGTGAGCCGGTGATCACCGCCGATCCCCAGCCGGTCCAACAGCGTCAGCACAGCGAGTTGCAGGCATCCCCCGAGGCCCCTTCCCTGCCCTCCGGCGAATCCGACGGCAATGGTTCCCGCTCCCAGCCGCAGCCAGCCGTCCCCCAGGCCGCTCCAGATGAGCCGTCCCCCCGGGACAATTCGCCCATCCAGCCGGACCCTGCCAAACCCGAAGCCTCCCCCGCCCCCCGGGACCGTTCAGGCCAGGACCGTCCCAGTTCGGAGCGATCCGGGGCGGGGTCGGGCGATCCGCCGGCCCCGGTGTTGCCGGCCCCAGGGACCTCGGCGCCCCGATCCAGCCCTCCGACGCCGGCCCCGGCCGCCCCTTCGCCCCGGGCCGAGTCCCCGGCCCCCGAGGTGCGACGGTCAACGGACGCGTCGGCCCCGAGGAGCGAGCGGCGCGGGCCGCCCCCCTTACCGGTGCTGCCTTTGCCGCCGCTGCCGCCCCCTCCCCTGCCGGCCCTGCCCGCCGGGTCAGGGGCCGGTGGCCCAACTCCCTAGCCCTGGTCGGCCAGGGCCCGCACCACATCGCCGCGGGTCAGGACGCCCACCACCTGGGAGACGTCATCCAGCACGAACAGCCTCTGGGTGCTGTTGTCATGCAGTTGTTTGGCTGCGGTCGTCAGGGGGGTGCCGCTGGCAATCGTATGGGGGTGGGTGCCCATCAAATCGGCGACCCGACTGCCCAGCACCTGATGCACTTGGCGATCCCAGCTGAGGGGATTACGCAGGTAGATGACCGCATCGAGGAGCATCACATAGGGACCGGTGTCGAGGCCGCTCTCCCGCACCATCAACTGCTGTTCGGTTAATTCACCCACCAGCTTTCCGTCCCCATCCAGCACCGGCAGACCACTGATGTGGTGATCGCTCATCAGCTGGACCGCCTCCTGCAGGGGCGTGTCGACCCCCACACTCCGCAGCGGGGTGCTCATGACGTCGTTGACGAGGGCCTGGGCGATCATGGGCCAATTTCGGGTGGCATCCGTCCATTCTTAGGGGACCCTGCCCATGGCTCCCTCCGGTTGATGGCAGTGGGGTGGCGGGGCAGGATGGTGAGTCTTCCCTGGGTTTGCTTGTCCTGCGCCGCCTCGCCGACTTCCTGACAATCCTGCGGGCCTGCCTGGGCCTGCCTCTGTTGCTGGCCCTGGGGGCCGACCAGGCCGCCTTGGCCTGGCTGCTGTTGCTGTTCGGCGGGTTCACCGATGCCGCCGATGGCATGCTGGCCCGTCGCTCTGGGGGGGGGTCGGTGTGGGGGGCCCGGCTCGACCCCCTGACCGACAAAATTTTCATCAGCGCCCCCCTGCTTTGGCTGGCCGCCCAGGGCCGGCTGCCCCTGCCGGCCGTCTGGCTGCTGCTGGCCAGGGAGTTGCTGATTTCGGGTTGGCGTGCCGGCCAGGGAAGCGGCGGTCCGGCTTCGCTGACGGGCAAGGCCAAGACCGTGCTCCAGTTCGCCAGCCTGCTGTTGATGGTCTGGCCCGCCGCCTGGCCCCTGGCTCCCCAGTTGTGGCGCCTGGGCTGGTGGCTGTTCTGGCCCTCGTTGCTGTTGGCCCTGGTTTCGGCGCTCAGCTATCTCCAGGCCCCTGAAGCTGGGTCCGGTTAAGCGCTCAGGGCCAGCATGCGTTCGATCGGCACCAAGGCGCGGCGGCGCAGGTCCTCGTCGAGATCAAGGGCCGGTTGGCCGTGCTGCAAGCAGCTCCACAGCTTCTCCAGAGAGTTGAGTCGCATGTAAGGGCAGGCGTTGCAACTGCAACCATCCGCCCCCGGCACCTCAAAGAAGGGTTTGTGGGGAACACGCTGGCGCATCTGATGCAGGATGCCCGGTTCGGTCAGCACAATGAAGCCTGGTGCCGCGCTGGTTTCGGCCCGTTTCAAGAGACGGCTGGTGGAGCCGATGAAATCCGCCAGATCCAGTAGGTGCTGTTGGCATTCGGGATGGGCGATCACTTCGGCGTCGGGATGCTCCTGCTTGAGGCGCAGCAAAGCCTCTTCGCTGAAGCTTTCGTGCACGATGCAGCTGCCGGGCCAGAGGGTCAGCGGCCGACCGCTCTGGCGGGCGACCCAACGCCCCAGGTTGGCGTCCGGGGCAAACAGGATGGGTTGGTCGGGCGGAAGTTGTTGGACGAGTTGAACGGCGTTACTGCTGGTGCAGATCAGGTCGCTCTGGGCTTTGACGGCGGCCGAACAGTTGATGTAGCTGATCACGTAATGGTCTGGGTGCATCGCCCGAAAGGCGGCAAAAGCATCGGCGGGACAGCTGTCGGCCAGGCTGCAGCCCGCTTCCAGATCGGGCAACAGCACGGTTTTGCCGGGATTCAGGATCTTGGCGGTTTCGGCCATAAAGTGCACCCCGCAGAAGACGATGACCTCGGCGTCGGTGGTAGCGGCTTTGCGGGCCAGCTCCAGGGAATCGCCGATCACGTCGGCGATGTCCTGAATCCCATTGTCCTGGTAATAGTGGGCCAGGATTACAGCCTTTTTTTGCTGCTTGAGCGCGGCGATCGCTGCGGGCAGATCGGCCGCCGCAGGGGGGCCACCGGTCGAAGACAGCCCGGTCGAAGACTGTCCGGTCGAAGACTGTCCGGTGGAAGACTGACCGGTCGAAGATTGTGGGATTGCGGTCTGGGTAAAGACCATGCGACTCCCTGGTTCAGGCAGGATGCATACACCTTAGGAACTCACGGATTTGGTTGTTCTTCTGCCCCATCGGCGTGCCCAGTGACCCCCGGTCGGTTTTAAGGCTGGCGATTGCCGGGGACATCCATGACCAATGGAATCACCAGGACCATGAGCTGTTGCACCACCTGAAGCCTGACGCCTTGCTGGTG
>JAPLIF010000374.1 GCA_026389255.1 Cyanobacteriota bacterium | reverse complement strand
GCAGGAGGCCCTGGAGGCCAGCCCCCGCGGTGAGGTGGAAGGGGACAGCGTGTTGGAACTGCTCAACGAGCAGTTCACCCGATCGGAGGCTGCAGCCGTCTTCGGAACCCTGGTGAGCTGGACCCGGAGCTGTGGGTTGTTTCGCTACAACCGGGAGCAGGACATGTTCCGCCTGGCGGAGGTCGGCGGCGACGACTGACCGACGATTCATGGGGTTGGACAGCCCTGGCGGTTGGGGGTCGTCAAGGCGGTGTCGGCCTGTTGCAAAGCGGTGTCGACGGCGGCCAGGGCCTGGGGGTTCCAGGTGAGGGCGTTGCTGTAATCGGCAGGATCGGCGACCGGCTTGCCGCTGAATTTGGCCGACACGAAGATGCTGTGGGTGAGGGGCAGCGCCAGGCAACGGCGGTGGGGCAGGACGCTGTCGGGGACATTCACCGCCAGGGCGCTGGCCTTGGAGACAAGGCCATCCCAGGGGTACATGAGCGGGTCGGCTTGGACCCCCTTCGGTGCCTGGAACCAGAAACCGCCAATCAAGCTGACCGGGATGCCGTTGAGTTGCCCGATCTGGGCCTGGTTCCAGCCTCCGCCATGGGGCCGGGGCACCTGCAGGTATTGGTAGGACCCCTGCTGTCCCGAGCCGGAGACCAGTCCATCGGCCAGTGGTTTGAAGCCCTGCAGGAAGAGCTCGCAGAAGCGGTTGCCATAGCAATCGGCCAGGGACCGTTTACCGATGACGTAGTCGCCCACCACCGCCCCCTGCCAGGGGGTGCCCAGGGTGGTGAGGGAGCGGATGCGCACGGGGTTCCCCAGGTCCCGCAACGCCGGCAAGGCAGCACGGGAGTAAAGGCCACCCATGGAATGGCCGACGAGATCCACCTCGCGGATTCCGTATTGGCGGTGGAGATAAAGCAGGAACTGGGCCAGCCGCTGCCCCGCCAGATCGATGTCGCCGGTGGAGTTCACCGTCATCGATGGCGGCAGGGCCGGCGGACAGTCCGCAAAGGTCATCAAGGGATCGGGGCCAGGGTTTTCCCTGACGGGCCCGCGATCATCCATCGCCGGAGAGGTGAAGACCCGATGCCCCTTCAGCAAAAGAAAACGACGCAATTCGGTGTCCGTGTTGCCGGCGGCAAAGCCTGTGCGGCAGGCCCCCTCAGGGGTGGTGAAGGGACTCACCGCGTCCCCCCCCGAGACGATCACCACCGCCCGCGGGCTCGCTGCGGGCTGGCCTTGAGCTTGGGGCGCCCCTCCCCAGGCGCAGGCCGCCAGGGCCAGGGTGAGGCCGGGCCGCAGAGAAAGAATGGGGGGCATGGGCTGAAGCCTGACTACGCTGACCCTGGCTGCGCCGGCCGGGGTTGGGCCAGAACCGTCAAGCTTTGTGATGGCCTCCGCGCCGAAATAGCCGATGGCGCCAAAAGCGCCTAATTCTTGCCGACCCCACCTCGAAACAGATGCTTGTGGCTGGCGGAATACAACTTGGAGCGCGCCGCTGCGGGCGGTCTCAGGGCAGGGCTCACCACGTAAAGCGTCGTGCGGATCAGCTGCTGCTCCCGGCTGGTTGAGGCCATCTGGTGCAGGGGCACGATGGTTAACCACTGGTCGGGCCAGCTGACGCGGTAACCGATGGCCACGGGTGTTTCGGGGTCGTAGTGCAGCAGCAGCTCGGCTTCGACGTCCTCCACGTGTCTGGCACTCAAATAAAGGCAAAGGGAGGCGCCGAGGGCCGCCAGATGCTGGAGAGACTCCCGTTCGGGCACCCCCGTGCGGCCCCCAGCCCGGCTCAGCACAATGGTTTGCACAAGACCAGGAATGGTGAGTTCGCAGCCCAGGGCTGCCGCCGTCGCCTGGTAAGCACTGAGCCCAGGCACCACTTCCACCTCGACTTGGGCATCGGCAAGGCGACACACCTGTTCGGCTAGGGCGCCATACAGACAGGGATCGCCGTCATGGAGACGGACCACCCTCAGGCCAGCCTGGGCCCGTTGCACAACCACCTCCAGCACTTCCTCCAGGGTGAGGGTGCTGGTGCGGATCCGTTCGCAGGACGGCGAGGCCAGGGCGGCGATCGCCGGATTCACCAACGAATCCGTCCAAACCAACACCTCCGCCTGTTCAATGGCCCTGAGGGCTCTGAGGGTCAGGAGGTCCGGTGCCCCAGGGCCGGCGCCGACAATCTGCACTAGGGAAGCCTTCATGGGGTCACGCCGGTGGGATCCGGTAAGGGCTGCTGCTGGCCGTAGAGCCGCCAGAGGCCCAGGCCCCCCAGGGCAATCAAAATCAAGCTGACCAACTGGGCCATGCGTAGTCCGCCGGTACAAAACGGCGGCTCAGCCCCCAGGCAAAGGGGGTCCATCCGCAACCCCTCAATCCAGACACGGCCAGAGCTGTAGGCCATCAGATAGATACAGCTCAGCGCTCCAGCCGGCAAGAAAAGCTTGCCCCTGAGCCCCAGAAAGAAGAGGCAGAGCAATAGGGCACAAACACCGAGATCCCAGAGGGATTCATACAGAAATGTCGGATGGAATGTACTGAATGTGATAAAACCAGCCGGACGATTCTCCAGGGGGATCATCAACTTCCAGGGTAGGTTCGTCGGCAGGCCAAAGGCTTCTGAATTAAAGAAATTCCCCCATCGGCCAATCGCCTGTCCCAGGGCTAAAGCCGGCACCAGCACATCAAGGAGCGGCCAAAGGGGTTGGCGACGCCAACGACAAAACAGGATGGTGCCGACAAAGCCACCCAGCAGGGCGCCATGGATGGCGATACCGCCGTGCCATACCGCCAAAGCTTCCTGCCAGTTATGGCGGTACTGGCGCCATTCCAGAAGCACGTAGTACAGCCTCGCCCCCAGCACCGACGAAACCACCATCACCGGCAACAGGTCACTGATGAAAGGGGCCGCAATGTTGCGTTCGCGGCCCAGACGGGTGGCCAGGGCCAGACCGATGAGGACCGCCGCCGCGATCAGCAGCCCATACCAACGCATGGAAAGCGGGCCTAACTGGAAGACCAGGGGCCCGGGGGACGTGAAGACAGCTGGGGGGAGCAAGGGAAAACTCAGAGCACGCCCCCTGTGGCCGCCTGGACCTTCTCAACCTGCTTCTTCTTGAGTACCAGAAGGATCTGGGTCAGGGCCGTGCCGGCCAGGAAAGCCAGCAAGCCATAAATGCGGGCGGGGTTTTGAAGCACGATTTCCGCATCAACCTGGCCGAAGCCACCCACATTGGGATCGTTGGTGAGAGGAGTGCCAATCTCAAGACTGTCGCCCACCTTGACCAGCAGCTTGGGACCGGCGGGAATGGTTTCCTTGACCGTCTTGCCCTCGGCGGTGGTGATCACCACCTCGAAGGCACCTTTTTCAGCCTCATCGATCGAGTCAATGGTGCCAACCACGGTTGAGTTGAATACACCGTTGTTTGTCTTTTCGCCGGTGGGGTTCACCTGGCCGCGGCCCCGGTTGCCCCCCACATGAATCTGATACTTACCGAAGTGAATCGTGCCGTCGGTGGCGGGATCAGGGGAAAGGACCGGGAAGACGATCTTCTGGTGTTGATCGCCGGGAATGGGGCCCACAAGTAGAATATTGGGCTGGGTGTCGCTGTACTGGGTATAAAAGATGCCCTTGGTTTCTTCCTTGAGTTCGTCGCTCAGGCGTTCAGGGGGGGCCAGACGGAAACCGTCAGGCAACATCACAACCGCGCCCACATTCAACCCCGTGGAAGTGCCGTCCCCAGCGACCTGCTGCACCGAGGTGTCGTAAGGAACCTCCACTTCAGCCTTGAACACCGTGTCCGGGAACACGGCCTGGGGCACTTCGACCCGGGTCGCCTTCTTGGCCAAGTGGCAGTTGGCACAAACGATCTTTCCGGTGGCCTCCCGCGGGGTGGCGTAGTTCTGTTGGGCCCAGAATGGATAGGCCCAACTCGGACTCGCTCCCAAAAGCAACAACCCCAGGCAAAGGCCGAAGCCCAGGATCCGGTGAGAAAAACCCGCCGCCCGGAAGACCGGAGCGAAAAAACGGGATGGGGAGGAATGGCGACGCATGGGGGGACGATCGGGGGCGGGAAAGGGAGGAATGGCGGGCAGAACCCGGATCAGGACCACCAGGGCTTGTCGCCAGTGCGGAAGTCGGTTTCAGACCACTGACTCAGAAACACGTTGTCGTTCTCAACCGTCACGTGGGCCAAAGCCAGGGAGAGGGGCGCCGGTCCACGAACCACCTTGCCCGTGGCGTCGTATTGGCTGCCGTGACAGGGGCACATGAACTTGCCGGCCCCGTTGTTCCAGGGCACCACGCAACCAAGGTGGGTGCAGATGGCACTGATGCCGTAGTTGCCGATGGAATCGGGTCCTTCCACCACGAGGTAGGTGGGGTCCCCCTTGAGACCCTGGACAAGGCTGCGGTCGCCTTCCTTATGGGAGCTCAACCAGCCGCTCAGGGTGACGGGGTTTCCGGCAGCGTCCTTGGCGGTGGTGCCACCGCCGCCGCCGGCGGCCTTGGGGGGAATGAAGTATCGGATCACCGGATACAAGCCCCCCAAGGCCACCCCGGCGACGGAACCGAAGGTGAGCAGATTCATGAACTGCCGACGACCCATGTCGGGCACATCACCAGAAGAGGAAGGCGCTGGGATCTGGGTCATTCGCGTCGCTCTAAAGGAGCGGTGCAACGTGACGCCATTATGAACCTTGCACCCATCGCCCTGTACCGGCGCCACCCCAGCCCCCCTGGCCCTGAAACAAGCCGTAGTGGTTGGCTGCGGAGCTGGGCCGCGGAGGCGGCAGGCTGGAGAGGTTCATGCGCTCCCACCGCTGACCTTGGCCGATTCCCCTGGTGCCGCCGAAGCCCCCTTGCGTGGCGCCGAACTGAGGGCGCTACTGGTGGAGCGCTGGCAGGCCAGCCACGACCTGCGCCTCGTGCAGATCCGTGGTCGCCTCTACCTCCAGGTGATGTGGAACCACCTGGAGCAACAGTCCTTTCCCCTCAGCGTTGGGGAGTACGCCGACCACATCGAGCGCATCGCCGCCGCCCTCAATGACCTGGGACTGGCGGCAACGGTGCGTCAGTGGCTTGGCAGCACCCGCGAGCGGCCGCGCCTGGGCAAGGCCCTTTCCTTACCCCTCGAACCCGTATCGGGTCGGGCCAGCGAATTCCTGCTTTAGGGAGGCCCCCCCTGGGGTCAGGGGCCGCAGTAACGGTCCTGGCCCGCCAATAATGGATTCAGGTTGTTTCTGGCACGTTCTGCGGCATGGGTTTTCTTCGCTCCTCCCTTTTGCCCCTGGCCATCGTGCTGCTTTTTAGCATCGCCCTCTTTGCCGTGAGTGCGCGCATCTGGCTTCCTGGGGATATGGCGGCCCCGGCTCCCCTCGGCTGAAGCCATGGTTCCCATTAGGCGAGACAATGGGCCGTCCGGCTCATAGCATCCCCCTAAGAGGTTCGCTTGATGCCGGTCGACGCCCAGCCCTTCCCTGATCCGTTCCCGGACAGTCCCGCCCAGCTGGCCCTCGACCCCGAGGTGCTCGCCCGGGAACTGGCCCAGGAGTTGCTTGGCGATCCCCTCGACGAGATCGATGCCGAGGAACCCGATCCCCATGCTGTCGCTGCCGAATGCGACCTGGGCCTGACCCTGCTGCGGGGGGACCATGAACAAGGGATGCAGGGACTGCGTATTTTTTGCGAGCACCGCGATCCCAGGTCGGTGCCCTTACTGCTTCCCCTGCTCGTCGCCCCCTGCCCGATTCTGCGCATGAGTGCCGTCTACTCCCTCGGCCGCAATCCCACCCCCCTCGCCGTCGAGCCCCTACTGGGCCTGCTCAGCACCGACGTCAACGGTTATGTCCGCAAGGCGGTGGCCTGGAGTCTCAGCAATTATCCCGAGGCGCCGGTGCTCAACCCCCTGATCCGCGCCCTGCAGGTGGATATCGCGGCCGTCCGGCTCTGGGCCGCCAGCTCCCTGGCCGACGCCGGGGGGACCAATGCCGCCAAAGCCGATCCGGCGGCGGCCCAACTGCTTCAGACCCTGCGAATCGACAGTGAGGGAGCCGTTCGCAGCAACAGCGCCTGGTCCCTGGGCCGGCTCTATCCCGACCTGGTGGAACCCCGCCAGCATCAAGTTGTGGAGGCCCTCCTGGCCACGTTGCTCCAGGACAGTGATCCGGGGGTGCGGGATGAGGCGCGCCTGGCCCTTGAGCAGCTCGAGCAACCTGAGGTGCTGGAGCAATTGCAGACCCTGGTTGAAGAGGGGCTGATCTCCTGATGTTCACGCCGGGTTCACGGAAGCCCGCCGGGCTTCGCCAACCCAGTTAGCATCTCTTCATCTCATTCGCCTGCGGAATGGCCCAGCGCAGCATCCGCTTTCGCATCCGCCCTGATGGCCGCGTCGACGAGGTCGTCGAGGGTGTTGCTGGTGACGGCTGTCAGGCCCTCACCGAACGGCTTGAGTCCCGTCTGGGCACCGTCCAGCAACGGCAACCCACGGCTGAGGCCTTCCTGCCGGCCGTCCAGAAGCTGGCCCTGAACCAGCAGAGCCTCCCGATCCAGGGTTTGGCCCTCGACCCCCTCACCTGAATCCCCCCACTGCTTCGAGCCGATGTCGCACTTCAGCACCCTCAAGACCGAATTGCGCGATCGCCAGGCCCTTGTTGAGGCCCTGCATGATCTGGGTTGTGCTCCCCTCGAAGGGGCCCAACCCGTGCGGGGCTACCGCGGCCAGACCGTCACCGCCGACTTGGCCATCCCCCAGGCCGAGGGGGGCGACATCGGTTTCCGGTTCAATGCGGAGGCCGGCTGCTACGAGCTTGTGGCCGATCTCGATCTCTGGCGGCAGCCCGTACCGATTGAGCGTTTTTTGGCGCGCCTCACCCAGCGCTATGCCCTGCACACGATTCTGGCCGCCAGTGCCGAAGAAGGATTTCAGGTGAGCCAACAGACCAATCACCAGGACGGCAGCATCGAAGTCGTGGTGACCCGCTGGGATGGCTGAGGCCGTGGCGCCCGCCCCCAATACCGATCCCTCCCTCGCCTACCGCACGGCGCTCAGCGACCCACCAACGACGACCGGCATGGAGCCCCTGCTGGGGGGCGCCTTGCGCCAGAAGGCTGTTTGGGTGGACGAAGCCGTCTGCATCGGCTGCCGTTACTGCGCCCATGTGGCGGCCCACACGTTTGTGGTCGAAGCCAACTGGGGGCGGTCCAGGGCGATTCGCCAGGATGGCAACAGCACCGAACGCATCCAGGAAGCGATCGACAC
>JAPLIF010000100.1 GCA_026389255.1 Cyanobacteriota bacterium | reverse complement strand
CCCTGGAGAGGGCCATGGAACTGGTGCGGGGCGGCGAACTGCGCAAGCTTGTGCTGGCGGCCCGCCAACACCTGCGGCTGGAATCCGCCCCCGACCCCCTGGCCCTGCTGGCCCAGCTGCGCCACAGCCAGAGCGGTAGCTGCCGCTTCCTCTGGCAGCGCGGCCCTTCTGAAGCCCTGCTGGGGGCCTCCCCGGAACGCTTGCTGACGGTGCGTCAGGGACAGTTGCGCAGCGACGGCCTGGCCGGCACCGCCCCCCATGGGGAAGGAGCCCCCGCCCTCCTGCGCTCCGTCAAGGACCGCCACGAGCACGAGCTGGTGGTGGACACGATCACTGAAGTGCTGCAGGCGGCGGGCCTGAATCCCCGGCGCTCCCGGCACCCGCGCCTGGCCCGCCATGGGGCGTTGGTGCATCTGCATACGCCGATCACCGCCCGGCTTGAGGGGCAACACCCCCTGGCCCTGGCCGAAGCCCTGCACCCGACGCCCGCCGTGGCGGGCCTACCCCGTCGGCAGGCGATGACCTGGCTGCGCACCCTGGAACCCTTCGAGCGGGGCCATTACGCCGCCCCCATCGGCTGGCTGGACAGTGAGGGGGATGCCGACCTGCGGGTGGCCATCCGTAGCGGCATCCTGCGCGGGGACCAACTGGAACTGACGGCCGGGGCCGGTCTGGTCTGCGGCTCCCAGCCCGAGCGCGAAGTTCAGGAGGTCGCCCTGAAGTTGGGGGTTCTGCAGCAGCAGCTCCACCTGCTGGGGGATCCCAGCCACGACCTGGCCCCCTTCTGAGGGGTCAAAAGGCGACCAGTCAGACGGCGACCAAGGGGGCCGCGCCCTGCAGCAGGCGGGCGATCACCAAATCGGCCAGGGGCACCCCGGCCAGGCGCTCCACTTCCCGGATGCCGGTGGGGCTGGTGACATTGATCTCGGAGAGGTGGCCATCGATGACATCGATGCCGACAAAGAACAGACCCTCCTGGCGCAACCAGGGGGCCAGCTCGCCACAGATCTGCCGTTCCCGCTCACTCAGGTCACAGGCCTGGGGCACACCCCCAACGGCCAGGTTGCTGCGGAAGTCGCCCGCCACCGGCAAGCGGTTGACGGCCCCGAGGGGCTCGCCATCGACCAGCAGGATGCGCTTGTCACCGGCCTCGACACCCTTCAAAAACGCTTGCACCATCACGGGCAACTGCTGCTGGTTAGTGACCAGTTCAAGCAGGGCCCGCAGGCCCGGCGTCCCGGCGGCGGCAAACACCACCCCCTGGCCGGCGCGGCCGCCGAGGGGCTTGAGCACCACCTCGCCGTGGTCGGCCACGAAAGCGGCCAGCTGGTCGACCCGGCTGCTCACCAACGATGGGGCCATCAGGGAACTGAAGCGCAGGGCGCTCAATTTCTCGTTGTGGCTGCGCAGGGAATCGGGACGGTTGAGGACGCGCACGCCCCTGGCGCTGGCCAGATCCAGGAGATGGCTGGCATAGAGGTAAGCCTCATCCACCGGCGGGTCCTTACGCATCCAGACCCAGCCGAAACGATCGAGGGGCAGGAGCTGGGCCTCTCCGGCGCTGAACCAGGGGTCGGGAACCTGCCACTGGCCGCCTTCGAAGACCATGGGCGCCAGGGTGAGGGGACGGACCCAGCCATGGGCCCGGTGGCCGGCTGCCCCAGGGGCGTCATCGGCGCGGGCGGAAAGGTCGGCGATGGTGCACACCCAAACCTCCAGGCCGGCCCTCTGGGCCGCCTGCATCAGCGCCACGCTGGAGTCCTTGCTGGGTCGCAGTCGCTCGATCGGGTCGACCACAAAGAGCTGGGCCCCCTGGCCCTCGGTTGCGGTGATCACGCTTGGCGGCCCAGCAGGGCATCGAGCTCGCCCGTGCGTTCGAGGGCGTGCAGGTCGTCACAGCCACCGAG
>JAPLIF010000212.1 GCA_026389255.1 Cyanobacteriota bacterium | reverse complement strand
CCCGTCGATGGCGTCGTCCGGGACGGTTGCTCGACCGTGGATTGCTCCGCCTTGACCGGCGAAAACCTGCCGCTGCGGCTGGAACCAGGCAGCGAATTGCCTGCCGGCAGCCTCAATCAGGAGGCCCCCCTGGAGCTGGAGGTGCTGCGCTCCGGGGCCCACAGCGCCCTGGCCCGCATCGTTCAGATGGTGGGCCAGGCCCAGGCCCGCAAGGCGCCGATCCAGGGCCTGGCCGATGCCGTGGCCGGACGTTTCAGCCTGGCGGTTTTGCTTCTCGCCGCCGCCACCTTTTTGTTTTGGTGGCAGTGGGGCTCCCGGCTCTGGCCTTGGGTGCTGACGGCCCACCAGGGAGGCGCCCATGGGGGCCACGGCATGGCCGCCGTGCCCCTCTCTCCCCTGGCCCTGGCGCTGCAGCTGGCCATTGCCGTTCTGGTGGTCGCTTGCCCCTGCGCCCTGGGGCTGGCCACCCCCACTGCCATCACCGTCGGCCTTGGTTCGGCCGCCCGTTCGGGACTGCTGTTCAGGGGCGGTGATGCGATGCAGGCCGCGGCCGGGCTGAAAACCGTGCTGTTTGACAAGACCGGCACCCTGACGACGGGCTGCCCCCGCGTCACGGCCGTGACGGTTGGCCCTCAGGTCCCAGCGGGGGGGCTGGCCGCGGCGGGGATCGCCGCAGCAGGGGAGTCCCCGCTGAGTGCCGATCGACTGGTCCAGCTGGCGGCCAGCCTGGAGCAAGCCAGTCGCCATCCCTTCGCCCACGCCCTGCTCCAGGAGGCCCAGCAGCGCCACCTGCCCTTGCTGGGCCTGGGGCCCTCCGAAGCCGTGCCGGGGGAAGGGCTGGTGGGGGTGCTGGATGGGGTGGCGGCCAGGCTGCGGGTGGGCCGCCCCGAGTGGTTGGCCGCCCAGGGCGTGGCCGGGGTTGTACCGCCGCTGGCGACCGGGTCCCAGACCGGGGGATCCCTGCTGGCGGTGGCGGCGGATGACGTTCTGTTGGGCTGGATTGGCTTGGAAGACCGTCCCCGGGAGGATGCCCGCGCCACTTTAGCCAGCCTGCGGGCCCAGGGATTGCGCCTCGGACTGCTCAGTGGCGACCGTCAGGGCAGCGTGCAAAGACTGGCGTCGGAGGTGGCTTTGTCGACCGATGAATTGGCTTGGGATCTGCGCCCTGAGCAGAAGCTGCAGCGGATCCTGTTGGCCCGGGAAGCGGGGCCGGTGGCCATGGTGGGAGACGGCATCAATGATGCTCCGGCCCTTGCCGCCGCCGACCTTGGCGTGGCCATCGGCACGGGCACCCAGATCGCCCAGGAAGCGGCCGATTTGGTCATCCTCGGCGATCGGCTCGATGGCCTGCCCACGGCGTTGGCCATCTCCCGACGCACGATGGCCAAGGTGCGCCAGAACCTTTTTTGGGCCTTTGGTTACAACCTGCTGGTGCTGCCCATCGCCGCTGGATTGTTGTTGCCCTTTCAGGGAATCCGCCTGACGCCCCCCCTGGCGGCTTTGCTGATGGCCCTCAGTTCGATCACGGTTGTGCTGAATGCGGTGCTGCTCCAGGATGGGGGCCGCCCCTGGGGAGGGGCCAAGCGTGACGCCTGAGGCGCCCCTGGCCACCGGCTTGAACCGGGGCCGCTTTGTGGTGCTGGAGGGGGTCGATGGCTGCGGCAAGACCACCCAGCTCGAGGCTTTGCGCCAATGGCTGCCCAGCAGTGGCCTGATGGCGCCTGGCGCCCGTTTGGTGGTGAGTCGCGAGCCGGGGGGGACGGCCCTGGGCCAGGCCTTGCGCGAATTGTTGCTGCATCCGCCCCAGGCTGTCCAACCCCTATCCCGGGCCGAATTGCTGCTCTATGCGGCCGACCGCGCCCAGCATGTCGAGGCGCTGCTGGTGCCGGCCCTGGCGGCCGGGGATTGGGTGCTCTGTGATCGTTTTACCGGATCAACAGCCGCCTATCAGGGCTACGGCAGGGGCTTGCCCCTGGCCCTGATCGACACCCTGGAAACCCTGGCCACCGGTGGCCTGCAGGCCGATCTAACCCTCTGGCTGGATGTGCCCCTGGCCGAGTCCCGCCGCCGCCGGGGCGGGCGAGCGGCCGATCGCATCGAGGCGGCGGGGGAGGACTTTCTGGCCCGGGTGGCCGACGGCTTTGCCACCCTGGCCGCCCAGCGCGGCTGGACCCGCATTGAGGCCGGGCAGCCGCTGGCTGCCGTGACGGAATCCTGTTGCGCCGCCATCCGTCGCTGCGTGTCGGACAGCTGAGGCCGCCCTGATCAAAGGGCTGCTTTCACCAGTTTCCAGACCTGCTCAAGCCGCTGGGGGTCCGATGGGCTGGGTGTTTGGAGCTGCACCGCCAGGCATTCCCAGCGGGAGTTGGGAAGCAGGCCGAGGAATCGCTTCAACTTGGTGGTCAGGGTGTAGGGGAAAAAGGTGGCGTGGCGCTCGAGAATTAGCGGGCCGATCAGGGAGTCCTCGGTCACGCCGCCCCTTCCCCCCGGGGTGATGCAGGTCTGCAGGCGGGTGATGGCCCCGGGCGAATCCGCCGGCCCCCTGCCGAGGGCCAGTTGGTCGGGGGGGGAATCCGTGGCATCGGCCCGACCCAACCATTTCAGCTGCCGCTCGAAGAGGGCGAACTCCGGCAGCACGGCAGGCAACCTGGCCAGCTGCAGGTGTTCGACGTTGCGGCCCCGCACCGGCACCAGGAGCAGCCCCAGGGCCGGGGCTCCATTGGTGGGCTGCAGCTGGAAGCGGCGCAGCGTGCCGTGGCTGAGGTCGCGCCCGCCCTGCCCCGCCCTGCTGCCGATCGGGACCACCCGATAGCCGGGCAGGCTGAGGGAGGCTGGGACCTGCCGTTCCGGCAGGGGGGCCGCCAGGGTCAGCCCCTTGAGCACGGTTCCGCCAGCCGTGAGGCCGGCCAACAGCAACAGCAGCGGCCGGAGTATCGGGGTGGTCATGGGGCCTGCCCAAGCCGGTTGAGCTGCCATGCCATCCACAGGTCGTAGAGCCAGATGAACAGCAGCACCCCGATGCCGCTGAACAGCAGCGACCCCTCGTGCTTATGGAAAAACTCAAACCACCAGTCCTTGCCCGCAAAGCTGCTGGCGGTGATTGCCGCCAGTACGGCGATGCGAAAGGCGTTGGCGATCACCGCCAGCAACGGGGCCACCAGGAGCATCACCGCGTTTTGCCAGCGGCGGCGCATCGGGAAGGCCAGGGCAAAGATCACCGCCACCATGATCAGCTGGGTCACCATCGTGCTGCCACTGCAGGGGCCGGCGATCTGCACCGCACCCTCCGGCAGGCGCACCACATTGCCCGATACCACGGCGGGCTGGTTGCAGAGCAGTAGCAAGAGCTGGGTGATGCGGGCCGTGAGCAAGCTCAGTTTCTCAATGGGGATCAGGGCCGCCAGCACCCGCATCAGCGCCGGCAGGGCCAGGATCAGCAGCACCGGCCCAAAGGAGGCCAGGCGCCGCAGCGGCGCCGCCAGCAGGGCGAGGGCCAGGCCGGCAAGCAAGGGCAGAACGGTGGAGGCCACATCGAGGTCGTTGATCTGCTGGCTGCGCCAGAGCACGGCCAGCACCAGGGCGGCGCCGGCCGCCAGGCCGACCGGGCCGGGCCGGGGCCGCCAGCCCGGGGCCTGATCCGCCAAAATCACCAAAACCCCTCCCCAGACCAGCAGGGCATTGACCGCTTCCGCAGTCCCCTGGGTGAGAAAGCTAAAGACGAGATGGTGCAGGGCCAGCAGGCAGGCCAACCCAATCCAGAGCTCTCGCCGCGAGAGCAACCGGCGCCTGAGGCGCCGCCGCTGATGGGGGGAGCCGCCCCGGCGCAGGCAGGCCAGCCAGTCGTTCATCGAACGATCAAGTCGCTGCAATGGCTGGTCCGCAAGCGATGGTGCAAACCATCGTTATTGAAAATGCCGCCGGATGGTGAACAGAAAGGCCGCGACGATCAGGGCCCCCAGCAGCACGCGCAACGTCCCCGGGAGGGAATTGACCAGGGTGTCGGTGCGCTGGCGGTTGAGGTTGGTTTGCAGCCCGGAGCGGTTTAGATCGAGGGCTTCGATGAGCTGGGTTTGACGTGGACCCCAAAAACTGATCCAGCTCTTATGAGAGCTTCCTTATCGGCCAGACTTGGCCAGGAGAAGCCCCATGAAACGCAAACGCCACAA
>JAPLIF010000323.1 GCA_026389255.1 Cyanobacteriota bacterium | reverse complement strand
GCCCTGGAAGCCCGCTTTGCGGCCCTTAGCCCTGAAGAGCAGCAACGGTTGCTGGAGGAGATCGGCCAGGCGGAACCAGAGGGGTCGACCCCATAGGCTCGGAAGTTCCGCCAGTGCCTTCGGCCCTTCCATGACCGCCGCACCGACCGATCCTGCCGCCCCGACCACGGCCCCAGCTACGGCGCTTACCACGGCCATCCAACGTCGTTTTGCTGAGCTCGGTGCCCAGGGTCGCTGTGCCCTGATGCCCTTTCTGATGGCCGGGGACCCCTCGTTGGAGATCACCGCAGAAGCCTTGCTGGCCCTGCAACGGGGCGGTGCCGATTTGATTGAGCTGGGCATTCCCTACAGCGATCCCCTGGCCGATGGTCCCGTGATTCAGGCGGCCGCCGCCCGCGCCCTGGCCGCCGGCACCACCCCCACCCGGGTGTTGGACCTGCTGGCCAGCCTGCGGGGCCCGTTGCAGATTCCCGTGGTGCTGTTCACTTACAGCAATCCCCTGCTCAACCGGGGCATGGAGCGCTTCTGTCAAGAAGCAGCTGCCGCCGGCGCCGCGGGTCTGGTGGTCCCTGATCTGCCCCTGGAAGAGGCCGAGACCCTTTCGCCCCTGGCGGCCGCCCATGGTCTGGATCTGGTGTTATTGGTGGCTCCCACCACCCCTGCGGAGCGCATGGCCCGCATCCATGCCAGCAGTCGGGGCTTCACCTATCTGGTCAGCGTCACCGGGGTCACGGGGATCCGCACCAACCTGGAGGCCCGGGTCGAACCCCTAGTGGCCCAACTGAAGGCCCAGGGTGAACTGCCGGTGGCCGTGGGTTTTGGCATCTCAGGCCCGGATCAGGCGGCCGAGGTGCGCCGCTGGGGCGCCGACGGCGCCATTGTCGGCAGTGCCTTGGTGCGGCGCATGGCCGAAGCCGCGGCCGCGGGGTCGTCGGTGGCGGAGGCCGCCGAAGGGTTCTGCCGCGAGCTGCGGGCCGGCCTCGATGGCGCCGACGCCACCCCGTCCAGCTGAATCGAAACGGGGCCTAACGTGCACTGCCCTTTCCTGCGTCACCACCCATGCGTTTTGTTCTCTGGGGCACCTACTGCGAGGGGGCCCTGCAGAAACGCACGCCCTACCGGGAGGACCACCTGGCGGGGTTGCAACGGCAAAAGGACGCCGGCACTCTGATCACCCTCGGACCCACCGAGGACAGCACCCACGTGTTCGGCATCTATGAAGCCGACAGCCGTGAAAGCATTGAGGCGTTGGTCAAAGGTGATGTCTATTGGCGCCAGGGCATCTGGACGGCCGTGGAGATCTACCCCTGGATCCAAGCTTTTTAGCCAAACAAAGCCCCAGACCCTGGTTTAAAGGTGTTCTGGGGCCAAAAAAAAGAGCCCCGCAGGGCTCAGATCGTTGGAGATAACGGGAAACCCGTTGATCACCAGAGGCCGCGGATCGGCGCAGGAGCGGGAGCGGGCTCGGGAGCAGGCATGGGCATGGGAGCGGGCTCGGGAGCGGGGGCTGGAGCCACGACCACAATGGGAGGCTGGCTGAAGCGGTAGCGGAAGCCCAGCTTGGCGCCGTATTCGTTGTACGACTGGAAGTCGAAGTTGTCGGTACTGATGCCGCTGGCACCGGAATAGACGCCTTCGGCGTAGATGTCCAGGTTCCAGTTGACGGCATAGGCCACACCCAACTTGGCTTGCCAGCCCAGGGCGCCTTGGTTGCCGCTGCTGAAGCGGCGATCGTTGACGGTGAAGCTGGGGGTGCTCAGGTTGGTGTAGCCGAGGCCACCACCGATGTAAGGAACCCAGTGGCCGAAGGGGATGTCCAGGTAGGCGCTGGCCATCACTGAACTCTGGTTCAGGTTGCCGCTGGCGCGGCTGGTGTCGCCATTGAACTCAAAGTTGTCAACATTGCCACTGGCATGAACCTTGTCCAGGCTGCTGCGGCCATAGACGTAGGTCAATTCGGTGCGGATCGCGCCGAAGTCATAGCCGATACCGCCGTCGGCGCCGAAGCCACCTTTAAGTTCGTTGTAACCGTTGAAGTTGGCGAAATCAACGTTGTCCTGGAAATTCCAGTTGCTGGCCCAGTTGTAGCCAGAGCCTGGGGTGACGTAGAAGACGGTGCCCTGCACGGATGGGGTGCCTACGTTGCCGATCACGGGGATGTAGGTCTGGGCTACCTCATTGGCTTCCTTGGGGGAAGAAATGGTGAGGGGAGCGCCTTCGCCCTGAAGCTGGGCGGCGCCGGTGGGGCTGGCAGCCAGGGAAGGGGCGGCCAGAAGGGCCGAACCTGCAGCGGCGAAACCAATACCGCACAGGGCGGCGAGCCGATTGTTGATGGTCATTTGAAATGGGTTCTCACACCGTTGTCTGTCTAGTTTGTAACAACTCCCCCCTTAGCCTTGGATAGGACACTGGTTTTCGTGGCACAGCATCCCTTTTTTTTCGCCAGAGCCCTTGAACTGCAGGTTTCAGCTTGAACGGGGCCAATTTTCCAGGGCCTGTTGCCACACCCAGGCACCCACCTTTTCTGGTCCGTCGGGGCCCAGGACCTTGGCGTAACCATCCATGCGGCCGATTCCCTCGGCTGCGATTTGGGCAATGGCCCCAGGGCCGTCGATGCCGTTGCGCTGCAGCGTCTTGAGCTTGAGGTTGCGGTCCCTGCGCACGATGTTGCCCCCATTGAGGTGGCAGCCGGCGCAGGTGTTGGTAAACAGGCGACCCCCCTCGGCCAGCTGGGTGGGGCTCATTAGCACGGCGACCTCGGCCGCCTGGGGCTCCTGGGCCAGGCCCCAGGCGGGCATCGGTTGAAACAGCCAGTGCAGCAGGCCAAGCAACAGCACCAGCCAGCCCAGAATCAGCGCTGCCTTGGGGAAGCGCTTTGGGCCAGGCAGGGAATCCGTGGACATGGTTCGAGGACCGCCGCGACGGTCTCCATTCTCTGGGACAGGGACCACGGGCTGCCAGCGGTGGGCTGTCAGCGCCGCACAGCTACCCGATCCGCTGGTTGGCCACTGCCGATGGCGACCAGGTTGCGGCGGTTTATCGGGACGCCGTCCTCAGCCAGAGCCCGGGTCTCTACAGCGAGGCCCAAACCAGGGCCTGGGCCAAGGTGGCCCAGGAGCCTTCCTTCAGGGCCATCCTGAAACGGGGCCTGGGCCTGGCCAGTTGCTCCGCCTCGGACCTAAGCAGCATCGAGGCCTTTGCCCTTTTGGAGCCTGGTGATCGACTCTCGCTGCTTTATTGCCGTGGTCGAGCCAGTCGCCAAGGCCGGGCCAACGCCCTCCTGGAGCGCCTCGAACACCACGCCCGTGATTGCGGTTGTGGGCAGCTGCACACGGAGGCCAGCCAGCTGTCTCGGCCGTTGCTGCAGCGAAGGGGCTGGCTCACGGAAGCGGCAGAAGAGGTGCTGTTTGCCGGGGTGCCATTCCAGCGCTGGCGGATGATCAAGCCCCTGACCAGTATCGGGATCCGCCATGGCTGAAGCCCAGCTCCAACAATTTCTAGCCAAGGTGGCGCAGTTGAATGATTTTGTTAGCCGCTGCCAATCCCAGCCAGATTTACTCCAAAGATTGCGGGAATGTAGCCACCATCAACAGGTGGTTGATCTGGCCCAATCCATGGGCTTTGACATCGGCCGCCGTTGGGGGGATACGGCGGGTTCAGTTAACCAAGGCCACGATAGTTTATTGGGCGGAAATCTACCGGCTCGGGGTCAGGAGACCAGCCAGATCCTGCTGGAAACGGGCGGATTCCGGCTGATGCGACTGCATTCCTGTTCGGCTTCCAGTGCGCCAGGCTTTTGGTATGACCAAGCGGAGGCCGAATGGGTGTGCCTGATGCAAGGCAGTGCTCGCCTTCAATTTGAGGACGAGGATGGTGAGCGCGAACTGAACCGGGGCGACAGCCTGATGATTGCTCCGCACCGTCGCCACCGTCTCGTGGCCACCGACGGAGGCGCCGGCACCATCTGGCTGGCCCTGTTCTGGACGATGGACTCCGGCAACGACGTCAGTTCTTAAAGGGCTGGAACTGGGGTTTGGCTGGAGACGACGAAGGCGGATTGATGACCTTGGTGTCACAGCTAACCGAACCATCGCTGCCAGAGACGCAGTTGATTGGGGTGACCTTGGTTTCCGGACCGATATTGCTGCCCCGCTGGAGTGTGAAGGTTTCCACCTGGGCCCTGGCCGGTAACACCCCCACAGCCAGCGACAGTAGAGCGGCCGTCGGCACCACCCAACCCCTGGGGCGAACGATCTGGCGCCCAGGACCGGGTCGCCCGGAGAGGAAGGGGAACATGCCTGCCGACATTGGAGAAAGTTGTGACCGAACCCACTTTGGCGCCTCAATCGCCGCTGTGGTGTTCCTGTCGAATTTCCTCAAGCAGAAGATCCAGCTGTCCCAAGGGATCGGCCCCCAGGTCCCCGTCAGCTGGGTCGCCCAAGGGATGGTCGCCCTGATCTTCCTGTAACCAAAGCGCTTCAATCGAACAAAGTTTTTGCGCCAGTCCCGCGAGTCCATCCCGGGATTGGATCCGCAATAACTCCTCCAGCAGAACGGGCATCCGAATCGACGCTGTTCTTAGGGCCCGCCGCAAATCGGACTGGCTGCGGCCGCTATGGCGCAGCCAGTCCTTGAGAAAGCTCTGCAGATCGTCGAGCTGGTCGGCGCTGTGCTCGTCGGCACTAAAGGTGGTAGGCATGCCGGAAGCGGAGGGATCAGGAGATGGGGAACCAGCGATCCAGTCTGCTCTGAGCCCGGCGGCGGATCTCAGGGGTGAGATGCCGTCCGCACAGGCCCAGCAGGGCCGTCAGGGCGACCATGTCATCGCCGAAGCCGATGGCCGGTAGAAAATCGGGGATCAGATCGACAGGTAGCAGAAGATAGGTGAGGGCCGCGAGCACCGTCAGCCGTGCCTGGTGGGGCGTACCACCGTCGAGGAGCATTTCGAAGCATTCCAGGGCGGGTCGGGCCACGGTGCGCCCGGCCCGGCGGACCAGTCGCATCAGGAGATTTTCGTCCACCGCCACGCCGGGAAGCACCTCAGGATCGATGCTCTGTTGGGTATGGGCAGAGTCAGGGGAAGCCGTGGTCTTTGGGGAA
>JAPLIF010000318.1 GCA_026389255.1 Cyanobacteriota bacterium | reverse complement strand
TGTCAGTGTGGGGCACGGCCACGATGCGCAATGGGGGCGAAGACATCGCCCAGGCCCTGGCCCTGATGGGGGTGCGACCGGTGTGGGATGGGCCCACCCGCCGTCTGGTGGATCTGGAGGTGATTCCGCTCTCCCTGTTGGGACGCCCCCGGGTCGATGTGACCCTGCGCATCTCCGGTCTGTTTCGGGACGCCTTCCCCCAGCTGGTGCGTTGGGTGAACACCGCCTGCCAGATGGTGGCCCAGCTCAACGAGGAGGAGGCTGACAATCCCTTGGCCGCCGCCGCCCGGCGCGAAGGCCAGGCTTCCCGGGTGTTCGGGTCGGCGCCTGGGGCCTATGGCGCGGGCCTGCAGGGCCTGATCGACAGCGGCCACTGGGAAACCCGCGCCGATCTGGGCGAAGCCTTTCTGGCCTGGAGCAGCTGGCGCTACGACAGCGAGGCTGGGAGTGAGGGGGGCCTTGAGGCCGCCGGTGATCGCCAGGGACTGGAGCAGCGCCTCGCCACGGTGCAGGTGGTGCTCCACAACCAGGACAACCGCGAGCACGACCTGCTCGATTCCGATGATTATTACCAGTTCCAGGGGGGCCTGAGCGCCGCCGTCGAACGGCTGCAGGGGCGTGCCCCGTCCTTGTGGTTTGGAGACCATTCCCGCCAGAGCCGGCCGCGCCTGCACCGCATCGAGAAGGAGTTCGACAAGGTGCTGCGGTCGCGCCTGCTCAACCCCCGCTGGATCGAGGCCATGGCGTCCCATGGCTACAAGGGTGGCTTCGAGATGGCCGCCAGCCTGGACTATCTGTTCGCCTATGGCGCCAGCACCGGTCGGGTGCCGCAATGGGGCTACGGAGCCCTCTGCGACACCTGGCTGGCGTCCCAGGCGGTGCTGGATTTTTTACGCGACAGCAACCCCTGGGCCCTGCGGGACATGGCCGAGCGTTTATTGGAGGCCCATCACCGGGATCTCTGGACAGTTGCGCGACCAGACCAACTGGAACACCTGCGCGAACTGGTGCTCCAGAGCGAGGGCTGGATCGAGAAGCGCTGAATGGGGCCGAAGTTCAGGTGTTGAGGTCCTGGGCCATCGCCTTGAAGGGGTCGATGGCGCCAGCCCGGGCGGCAGGGCCGCCCGGAGCTGGGTTGGTTTCGGGGCTTTCGCTGGCCTTGCTAGCGGCACCACCGGGCGTGTTGACCGCCAAGGCGGAACCCTTGAGCTTCTGGGCCAGCTGGGAGCTGGTCATCGGCTGGGCAAACGTCTTCTTGACCGGCTTGGGGACCCCAGTCGTTAGCGAGACTTCAACGGTTTGCTCCAGGGATGTGCCGGCCAGACCGGGGGTCATCTTCTGGAGATTGGCCTCCATCGAGGCGACCTCGGCCACCATCTCCTTGTCACCGGGGCTGTCGGCGTTACCCGGGAAGGTGCGGCGGATGGTGTTGGAGCGACGCATGAAATTGACATCCCCCAGGCTGCTGGAGGAATCCGCATCCAGGAAAAAGGCGTTATCCGCTTTGGAGGGATTGGCCTCGGCTGCGGTGGCTGCCACCTTGGCCGCGTTGTTGGAGGGTTGGCCTAGGCCGCGAAGGCGATCGAACAGACCCATCAGATCAGAAAGGAATGTGTTGACGAACCCTAGCGGCCCCGGAGCTCCACACCATGGGTATCCGTACCGCAACTCAGCAACAGGCCACGCTTGTTGAGATCGGCGGCAATCTCTTCGCAAACCAGGGGGGTCGGGCTCCAGACACCTTGCATGGCGTAGTCATACCAGGCTTCCGCTCCGTCAAAACCGAGTTCGGCGGCGGCGGCGATCAGCCGTTGGTGCGGCAAGCGGTAACGGGCCGGATGGGCCAGCAGGGCGAGGCCGCCCGAGGCCCGGATGGCCGCCACGACCGCCTCGGCCCGGAGATCGGGCCCCACGGTGGATGTCCGTTGCAGATAGGGCGCCAAGGGGGCGTGGTCAGCCCCGAAGCCCAGGGCCAGCACGTGGACCAGGCAACCCTCCAGGAGGCAACTGATCTCCACACCGCGCCAGAACACGGGCACCGCTTCTCCCGCCTTGGCCAGGTCCGCCAGGGTGGCCATGATCTCAGCGTGGGCCTCAAGGCTGTGGTGATCGGTGACGGCCAGATGACTGAGGCCCAGGTGGGCCGCCTGGCGGGCCAGTTCGCCGGGATGGAGGGAGCCGTCGCTGTAGGTGGTGTGGCAATGGAAATTGAACTGTCCTGGGCAGCTCTGCGGCGTGACCTGGCCCAGTACGGCGGCCAGGGGGTGGGCCAGGGCCTCAGGCCGCAGCACCACCGGCCTCCTGGCTGGCGAGCCGCTCGGCCCGTAGCCGCCGCCAACGGGCATAAAACTGAATGGAGGCCGCCATGGCCACGACTAGGGCCACGAGAAACCAGGTGGCCGCACCGGTGGGGAACTGTTGCTTGAAAACCACCAACATCACGGCGATGACCAGCAGCAGGGTTGGCAATTCGTTGAGGGCCCTAAGTTGGCGGGCCCCCCAACGGCAGGTGCCCCGCTGGAGCTGGCCCATGATGCGATAACAGAAGGCGTGATAGGCAAGCAGCAGGGCAACCACGACCAGCTTGGCGTGCATCCAGCTTTGATGGAGCCAGGCCGGTTGCACACTGAGGAGCCCGATCGCCATGGTGACCGCTACCACCATGCCCGGTGTGGTGATGATGTTTGCCAAACGGCGTTCCATCAGCCCGTATTGATCTTCGAAGGCCTCCCTAAGCGGCGCGGCCAGGGTTTCAGCTTCGCGGTGATAAATGAACAGGCGGACTAAGTAAAAAAGGCCTGCGAACCAGACGACCACCCCGACCAGATGCAGGGTCTTGAACCACAGATAGGCCGAGGGGGGCCAGCTGATGGCGAGCAGGATGGGGGAAAACGGTGACAGGGAAATCAGGGGGGCAGGCGTCACGACCTAGGAAGAAGGCCTTTCGAGGCTAGGTGTCCCCGCCTCCGGCCGCCTTCTCCTAGCGTGCATGCCTAAGGGCTTTGGCGTAACACCTCCGTGCAGCTGGTGATGCATTCACCATCGTCGAGGGAGCAGGTGGTGATGCATTCGAAATAAACATCCATCGGATCGTGGCTGCTGCCGGCGGCTTCGCCCAAGGTCGACAGAAACTCGGGCTTCTGTGCTTCGGCTGAGGGAACGGGGATCCAACTGTTCATGGCATCGCCTCGGTGGGACTGCGACAACCGTAAGCTGATTGATGTGGGAATCCAAACAGAATGAGCAGCATTGCTCATGGTTGTGTTACGAACTCTAAAGTGGAGCGCTAGTTTTCTAGTCTTGGTCTGCAGGCCCTGCCTGCCGCCTTAGCCCTTCGGATCCCCGCCTGGGGCCATCCTGAAGACCGCCCTGGCCAGGGGAAAGATCTTCAGTCAGATTTTGGCCATGCCACCGATCGTTGAACGATGAGAAGTTCTTCTCTGCCAATGGCGATCCGAGGATTGCGCCGCTGGCTCGCCGCAGTGCTGCTGGGATGGGTGCAGGTCGTCAAGCCTGCAGACCCACCCGTCCCCTCCCTGCCAGGGGCCAGCCAACCCCCTCCCCAAACCTGGACTCCCGGCAGCCAGGAAAAGCGGGCTAAGGGCGGATCTTCCCTGTTTGTGTCCCATCAGCCCCATGGCTCCGGTGCCGCGGCGACTGACGGCGCGGCACCCAGCGCCGGTTACCCCGCCCTGCGGGAACCCTTGACCATGGAACAGGCGGTGCTGCAAAGGGACATGAGTCTTTTGAAACGGGAAGCTGCGGATACCCTGGCGGCCCTTGGAGCGGCCCATGCCATGGTCACCTCATCGCGATTGGCCCAGATGCAAGGACTGCGCAGCCAGGTGCGCGCCGGCCAGCAGCCCGATCAAGCCCTGATTGCCCTTGTCACCGATTACCAGGGCTGGCAGAACGATCAGGTGCGTTTGTTCGATGCCTTGGCCCTGGTGTTGCGGATGCGGGTGCCTGAAGGAACGACCCTTGAGCAGGTGGATCCGGCCCTGAGGGATCAGGCGAAAGCCCACCTTGAAGCCCTTTCGGTGGAATACCAGAGGGGCCTGTTAATGCAGCAATTTGAAGGAGCCGATGCAGACGAAGGCAACGACGAATCCGATGGCATTGGGGGCGATGGGCCTGACTCCGAAGGCACGGAAGCCGGGGGATGATCCCCAGAATCAGGTCCGATTCAACTGAAAACAACAGTCAATCATTTTCTGCACTTCTAAGGACTGAAAACGGTGATGCAGGACTCTTCCACGTGGCCTGTTTCGCTGCTGTAATCCACCCGGAAGGATCGCCAGGTGGCGAAGGGCTCCGGCTCTATCTTAAGCAGGGGCCATTCGATACGACGCCTCTTATAGGTTAAGCCCACACAGGTGAGGCTCTGGTCATCCGCCATCAGTGACCAAAGCAGATGGATTTCGCTGCGCTGATAATCTTGGCTTTCGTCCTGGTCCATGATCTCCGGTAGAAAGCCGGGTCGGACAATAATCCTGCTTCGTTTTTCCCAACTCAAATAACGTCCATCTTCCGTCGGGTAAAACCAACAGGTTTCGTTATTTGCTTCCCGTAAATGAAACTGGTCCAAGCATTCAACCCTGTCAATCTCAAGGGATTGGGAGGGGTAGATCTCTTTAGGGTCAGTGGTCTCGCCTTCAACTTTGTAGACGGCTAGCCATAGTAACTTGGGTTCAATATAAGGAATAAAGGAATCACATAGGGGCTTATTAATGGCATCATGGCTGGGGCTGATCCCTTGGATAAAAGGATTTTCGCCAGTGACGTCTGCTTTGCCTTCGATAATCAAATCGTCAAGACTGCCCTGCCAATCCTGCTGGGCTGGGAACAGACGTAGGTAGATCCCACTGCCAAGGCTTTCGCCCTGGGCTTTGACAAGCTCTTGCCATCCGGCCCCGGGCTGGGGCAAGGCTGATCGTGGTGCCAAGATGAAAACGAGACGGCAGGCCATGGGTTAAATTTAGAGAATTAATACTTGGACGCACGTGAGATAATTGAGATTAACCTTGGTCCTTAAACATTAAGACAGTATAAAGCCTTTTTGCTTTTTTTGGTTTTGGTTTTGACTTCGACGTAACAGCAGGCTCTCCCGGGGAGCAGGACCCACCTGGCGCCCCCAAAATGGCTTGGATCGATCCGTCATTTTTGCCCCAGCCCCCTGACCCTGTGCTGCCACCCCCTGTGGCCCCAGCGGTTGAGTTGCGATGCGTCCTGGTTGAAGACCAAACCATGATTGCCCAGTTGCTCGCCGAAAGGCTGGATCAGCTGAGGGGTCTGCACGTCGTTGCCGTTGCCCACACGGCGGCGGAGGGGATCCAGGCCTGTGCCGAGCACCGGCCCGATCTGCTGCTCCTTGACCTGAACCTGCCGGATGCCCCAGGGACGAGGGTGGCAGAAGCCTTGCAACTGCTCCACCCGCAAGCCCGCATGATTGTGATTTCTGGGCAGGCCAATACTTTTCTTTGCCCCGAGCATCTCGCGCCGATGCTGCTTGCCGTCGTGGACAAAACCGGCTCCTGTGCCGATCTCCTGGAGGAGATCAGCCTGCTGCTGCCGACCCCCAACCCCGCCACGGCCCAGGCCGACGCGATTTCTGCTGACCGACTGCAATCCCTGACCCCGCGGCAACGGCAGATCCTGCTAAGGATCGGCCAGGGCGCCAGCAGCCGCGAGGTGGCCCTCCAGCTTGGAGTGACTTTAGAAACGGTCAACACCCACCGCCGCCAAATCGCCGCGCGGCTCGGAATTCGGGGGGCCGCCCTAGTCCGTTGTGCGGTTCTCCATGCCGATCTCCTTTAATCCCATGGCGATGGCCCCAGTCGGACTGCTCCTGCTGGCCCTGCTGGTTTCGCTGGGAGTCCTGCTGGAGCGGCGCCGCCATGGGCAGCGTTGCCAAAGGGTCCTCCACCAGGCCCAGGCCGACCTTGCCGCCGCCCGGTCCCTGGTGAGTCAGCTTCAGGGGCGTCTGGACGAGCTGCACCGCACGAGACAACTGGCCGCCAGCGTGGCCCATGAAATGAACCAGCCCCTCAGCGCCATGCGCCTGCTGGCCCAGCAATCCCAGGCTGAAGGTCCGGCGGGGCCCGGCAGCCAGGACGGGCCCCCTGCGGGCCTGCCTGGAGCAGCCCCTGCCGATAGCGGGCGATCCGCAGCAATTGCAGGCCACCCTCACCTTGCGGCTGCGGCAGGCGCTGGCCTCCCTGGCGCATGCCCCCCCCTCGGATCGCCAGATCACCATCCACCTGGCCCCCACTGATGGGGCTGCGGAACTGGTAATCAGTGACAGCGGCCGGTGGAGCCCCCAGCCCGAGGCCGCCAAGGCCCCCGATGGCAGCGAAGATCTGGACCTTTATGTCGTACGCATCACGATGTCCAACCATGGCGGCCAATTCAGCCTGGGCCGTAGCCCGGACCTGGGGGGCCGCCAGGTTCGCCTGCTGTTGCCCCGTTAGCGCAGGCAGGCCATCGGATGGCGCGGCGCCACATCAAGGGCCTTGGCCACGCCCGGGTGGCAGACCGAGCCATCGACGGTATTGAGGCCCGAGAGCAGTTCGGGCCGGTCGATGACGGCCTCGCTGAGGCCCCGGCCAGCCATCACCTGGATGTAGGGCAGGGTGACGCTGACCAGGGCTTCGGTGGAGGTGAAGGGCACCGCGCCGGGCATGTTGCCAACGGCGTAGTGCTGAACCCCGTGGATCGTCACCACTGGATTGGTGTGGGTGGTTTCACGGCTGGTGGCAATGCAGCCGCCCTGGTCGATCGCCACATCGACGATGACGGAACCGGCACCCATGCGCTGCACTAGCTCCTCGGAGACGAGGGTGGGGGCGCGGCCGCCCGGTAAGAGCACGGCGCCGATGAGCAGATCGGCATCGGGCACCAGGCGCTCGATCAGGGCATCGTTGCTGACCAGGGTCACCAGGCGCCCGCGGCGGTCCGCATCCAGCTCCCTGAGCCGCTGCGGCGAGCGATCCAGCAGATAAACCTGGGCATCCATGGCCGCTGCGATGCGGGCCGCATGCCAGCCGACGGTGCCGGCCCCGATCACCACCACGTTGGCGGGTCGCACCCCGGTGCAGCCCCCGATCAGCAGGCCCCGGCCCCCCTGGGGTTTTTCCAGCAAACGGGCGCCCACCTGGGCGGCCAGGCGGCCGGCGATTTCACTCATCGGCGCCAGCAGGGGCAGGCTGCCATCCTCGAGCTGCACCGTTTCGTAGGCCACGGCCGTGGTGCCGGCCTCCAGCAGGGCGCGACCCACATCTGGATAGGCCGCTAGATGCAGGTAGGTGAATAGCACCAGATCGGGGCGCAGGTAGGCGAATTCCTGGGGCTGGGGCTCCTTGACCTTGACCACTAGATGGGCCCCCCAGGCCTCCTCGCAACTCACCAGCCGCGCGCCGGAGGCGGCGAAATCATCGTCGCTGATGCCGGCCCCCAGGCCCGCCCCCTCCTGCACCCGCACCTCCATGCCGAGGGACACCAGTTCGCGGATACCGTCCGGGGTGAGGGCCACCCGCTGTTCATCCTGTTTGATTTCGGCGGGCACCCCGATACTGGCCATGGGTGCCGCCAGCTGTGCTGCTGCCATGGCGCTTGGAATTCACGAACATGGCAACCACTGTGGCCTGGGTGCGCTGAATCGCCAAGCCGGAGATCAGTACGGGCTTGCCATCGGGGCCGGCTTTGCCATTGCGACCGCCTGGCTATTGGGGACCGCTGGGCTGCTGCAGCTCGGGCAACAGGGCCGCAATCGGCATCCGCCAACCGCTGCCGAACGCCCGCCCGGACACCTTGAGGGTTGGCGCTGCCTGGCGGCGCTTGAATTCAGCCAGGCGCAGCAACCGCTGCACCCGGGCCACCACGGCCCCATCGGCCCCGGCGGCCACCAGATCCTCGGGGCTGGATTGATGTTCGATCAGGGCTTTGAGCAGGGGATCGAGCAGGTCGTAGGGGGGCAGGGAATCGCTGTCTTTCTGGTCGGGTCGCAACTCGGCGCTGGGGGCCTTGAGACGGATGGCACTACCGATTAGTTCGCCCTCGGACGGCAAGCCCAGGGAGGCCCGGCAGGCCCCGGCGGCCGGGCTGTCCAGCCAGGCGCAGAGATCAAAGATGGTGGTTTTGTACAGGTCGCCAATCACCGCCAGGCCCCCGTTCATGTCGCCGTAAAGGGTGCAGTAGCCCACCGCCAATTCGGATTTGTTGCCCGTGGCCAGCAGCAGGCGCCCCTGCTGGTTGGCCAGGGCCATCAACAGCAGGCCCCGTAGGCGCGACTGCAGGTTTTCGGCGGCCAGGCCAGTGGGGGGACCGCCCAAGGCCGGCTCCAGGGTCTGGTCGCAGCTGGCCATCAGGGGGGCAATGGGCAGGATGCAGGTGCCCAGGCCCAGGCGCTGGGCCAGGGCCCGGGCGTCGTCAATGGAACCCCGGGAGCTCCAGGGGGAAGGCATCAGCAGGGCCGCCACCTGGTCGGCACCAAAGGCGGCGCTAGCCAGGACGGCCACCAGGGCTGAATCGATGCCGCCGCTGAGGCCCAGCACCGCCTTCTGGAAGCCGCATTTGCGGCCGTAGTCCGCCAGGCCCAGCACCAGCACCCGCAGGAGCTGCTCCATGGGATCCGTCTCCTTGGCGGCCTGAAGCGGGGGGCCTGGGGGGAGCCCCCCAGGGGGAAAGGCCCCCGGCCCCGGCTGCCAGCAGGCCACTTCCTGGGCGGCGCAGGCGAGCTGCAATTCCACTCCGCCGGCGGCGTTGACCACGAAGCTGGCGCCATCGAAGACGAGTTCGTCGTTGCCACCGATCTGGTTGACGTAGACCACCGGCAGCGCCAATCGGGCGGCGGCCCGGGCCGCCAGCCGGCGCCGCACGGCTGCTTTGCCCTGGCCAAAGGGGGAGGCGGAGAGATTCAGCAGCAGGTCGATGCCTGCCGCCCCCAGTTCGGCCACCGGATCGGCGCCGGCCAGGCGGTGACCATGGAGGTCGTCCTCCACCCAGAGGTCTTCGCAAATGGTCAGCCCCAGGCGCCAGGGGCGGCCGCCAATTTCGAGGCTGAGCACCGCCGCTTCCTGGCCGGGCCGGAAGTAGCGGCGCTCATCAAAGACGTCGTAACTGGGTAACAACCGCTTGCGGCCCACCACCCGCCAGCCGCTTGATTCCACCAGGGCGACGGCGTTGTAAAGGCTGGGCCAACCCGGCTCCGGGGTGGCTTCAGCGACCCCCGCCAACAGCGCAACGCCGGGGGGCATGGCCGCCGCCAGCCGATCCAGCACCCGCGACTGCTTCTCGATCAAAGCCTTCTGCAGCAGCAGGTCCCGGGGCGGATAGCCCCAGAGCGACAGCTCGGAGCTGACCACCAGGTCGGCGCCAGCGGCGGCGGCTTGAATGCAGGCCGCCAGCAGGCGATCGCCATTGCCCTCCAGGTCCCCCACCAGGGCATTGAGCTGGGCCAGGGCAAGGCGCATCAGGGGGGTGGGGAGGGCTGGGCCAGACCGTAGAGCCCGTGGCGACAGAGCAGGGGCCAGAGTTCCGTCGGCACCAGGCTGGGATCGGGATGGCCCCCCGGCGCCTGTCGCACCAGCCGGCTGGCGCTGGCGGGAATCTGCAGGGGCAGCAGCTGGATCCGGGCCCCGGACTGGCGCAGGCGCTCCAGGTCAGCTTCGTGCAGGGGCCAGCCCTGGCGGGGGGCCACCGCCAATGTCACATCGGCTAGCAGGCGATCGGCCTGGCGCCAATGGGGGATCTGGTGCAGGAGGTCGCTGCCGACCACAAACACCCGTTCGTGGTTGGGCCAGCGTTGGGCCGCCCGCTCCAGGGTCTCGACCGTCCAGGGACTGCTGAGCCCCTGCTCCAGCCGCAGGCGGGGATTGGCGATGGCGGCCACCAGGGCGCCCAGCAGCTGCCCCCGGATCTCCAGGGGGGCTCCGTGCTGCTTGAGGGGGTTGTCACTGGCCCAGGTGGCGACCAGGGGAAACAGGGTCAGCAGGCCCTCCAGGAGGGCCCGATGGCCACAGGTGGGGGGGTCGGCGCTGGTGCCGAACAGGGCGATGTCGGCCATGGCCTAGGGGGTGGGTCGGCGGCGCCGCCGCGGCGTTGTCCGTTGCTGGGGGGCGCGGGCGGGGGCCCATTCGCCCAGCCACTGGCGGGTGGCGGGATCCTGGGCGGCCAGGCGGCGCAACAGGGCGCCGGGCCGGCCGGCGGCGTCACTGCTGCGCAATAGCTGCTCGGCGGCGAGGCGACCGGTGCGGCGGGTGGTGTGGACCGCCAGGGCCGCCTGGGCCAGGGCCACCGGAACGGCGGGGGCCAGGCTGAGGCCGCCGGTGAAGGGGGCACTGAGGGTGAGCCCCTGGCGCAGGCCCCCCAGCAGCACCTGCAATCCCACTTGGACGCTCCCCAGCAGGGCGTTCTGGCCCGAAAGGCTGAGGTCCAGATCTCGGGCGCCGCTGCGGGTCATCGGCAGGCCATA
>JAPLIF010000092.1 GCA_026389255.1 Cyanobacteriota bacterium | reverse complement strand
TTGGGTTTCATCGATTGCGCCTCCATTTCGGCCCGCTGCATGCTGACCATCTTCTTGATGTTCGCCACCCGCACCGAGGCCTCCAAGCTCAACCTGCTCAAGGGCTCGCCCCACCGTTGGCTGACCGGGCCGATCCTGGAGTACATCCAAGCGCGGGGGGGGCGGCTCCATCTGCGCCATCGGGTGACTCAGGTGGACCATTGCGGGGGCGATGGGCCCGACGATGTCCGCGTCACCCGGATGGTGATGGCCACCCCGGAGGGGGAGCGGCCCGTTGAGGCCGACGCTTACCTGGCGGCTTGCGATGTGCCCGGCATCCAACGGCTGCTGCCGACGGAATGGAACCGGTTTCCCCAGTTCGCCGCCATTCATCAGCTGGAGGCCGTTCCTGTGGCCACGGTGCAGCTGCGGTACGACGGCTGGGTCACAGAACTGGGGGATTCCGCTGAGGCGCTCCAGCGCCGCTCCGACCTGCAACGGCCCGCTGGCCTCGACAATCTGCTCTATACGGCCGATGCCGATTTCAGTTGCTTCGCCGACCTAGCCCTAACCAGTCCGGTGGATTACCGCCGGGAGGGCGTCGGCTCCCTGTTGCAGTGCGTTCTGACCCCTGGGGATCCCTGGATTCCCCGCCGCAGCGAGGACATCGTGGCCGAGACCGATCGTCAGGTGCGGGCCCTGTTCCCCTCCGCCGCTTCCTTGACCCTGGTTTGGAGCCATGTGGTCAAGCTGGCCCACTCCCTGTACCGCGAGGCGCCGGGCATGGAGCCCTATCGCCCGCAGCAGCGCACACCAGTGGTCAATTTTTTCCTCGCCGGTAGTTACACCCGCCAGGACTACATCGATTCGATGGAAGGTGCCACCATGAGTGGCAAACTCGCCGCTGCCGCCATGCTGCAACAGCCCCTCGCGCTGGCGCTCGACGCCGCTGTGGTTTAGAGCAAACACCATGGGACGCTGGCTCGAACATACGGTGACTACCGAAATTCAGGCTCCGGTTGAGCGGGTCTGGCACGTCTGGAGTGACCTGGAATCCATGCCCCTTTGGATGCACTGGATCGAATCCGTCGTCACCCTGGATGACCCGGATCTGACGGAATGGACCCTGGTGGCGCGGGGCTTTACCTTCCAATGGAAGGCACGCATCACCCGCCGCGTGGACTTCCAGCAATTGCATTGGGAATCCGTGGGTGGCCTGCCGACAAAAGGAGCGGTACGCTTCTATCCGCTTGGTGAAAATCGGACCGCCGTTAAGCTGAGTGTCAGCTACGAGTTGCCTGGAGTGCTTGCCCCCATCATGGAACCAAGCATCATGGGCAACATTGTTACCAGGGAGTTGCAGGGGAACCTTGATCGATTCCGTGATCTTGTCCAAAGTGAATCCTAATTCTCCCTTTAAGAACCGCTCGCCCTGGCCAGCCCCTGCGGCTGTCCTGGGGGTTCTGCTGCTGGCGGGTTGCCTGCCCAGTCCGCCCCCTGAAGACGCTGCGGGCCCCCCTCCGGCACCGGCTCCCCCTGCGATGGCCCGCCGTCCCCAAACCTTTGCTTCCCTTGATCTGCCGCTCGATCCCCTGGCCAGCAAGGACCAGCTGTTGCGCTCCTTCCAACCGGGCCGCAGATATCCTTTTGGCAATGTCATCAAGCCCTATGGAGTGACCCTTCCCAAAACCGCCGACGGTGAGGTGGGCACGGTCGTGGCAGGGGGGGCTGGCCCAGGTGTTTCGAATCCAGGGGTGAAGGACACGGCCTGTGATTCCCTGGCTAACCCCATCAAGGTCACCGGTTTGATCCACGGCTCTGGCTCCAGCGAGGCCATCGTCAACTCCGCCGGCGAGACGGGCACCCTGCGACCCGGGGACAGGGGCGGGCGTTCGACCTCCCTGCTACCCCCCGGTTGTCAGGTTCAATCCATCGATGTCAACGAGGGATACCTGGTGATTGCCCCTGTGAACAAAGGCCGCGCCATCAAGCTGGCCCTCTGAAACTCCTCACGCAGGCCTCCACCAGGCCGGCGAGATCGTGGGGGCTGGCCTCAGCATCGAGGCGGCCCAGATGCTCGCTGCAGCTCCGGCTGGTCTGGGGGCCAATGGAGATCACCCGGGCCCTGGCGATCTGTTGGCGCCAGTCGGACCCAAAGTGCTTTTCGAGCAGTTGGCAGGTGTGGATCACGGTTTTGCCACTGCTGAAGGTGATCGCATCCAGCTTCTGGGCGTGGATGGCCTGCAGGGTGGCGCTGGGGAGCCCTGCAGGGCAGCGACTCTCGTAGGCGGGCACCTCCACCACCCGGGCCCCGGCAGCGCCAAAGGACTCGGCCAGCAGGGTGCGTCCACCGCTCTGCACCCTCGGCAGCAGTAGCCGCAGTCCCCATCCGGACTGGGGAAAGTGCTCCAGCAGGCTGTCGGCCACGAAGCGGGGGGGGACGAAGTCCGCCGCCGCCCCCAGGCCTTCCAGGCAGGCCGCCGTTTTGCGGCCCACGGCGGCGATTTTCAGCCCCGCAGACCGGTGCGCCAGGCTGGCTCCCCGTTTGGCCAGCCGTTGTTGCACGGCCTCGACCCCGTTGGCACTGGAGAAGATCAGCCAGTGGAAGTCCTCCAGCTCATCGAGGGCATCGTCCAGGGGCCCCCAATCCTCCGGTGGGCCGATCACCAGGGCGGGGAGATCAACCACCGCCGCACCCTGGTGCTCAAACAGGCGCCTGGCTTCGGCCAGTTGCTGTTCCGCCCGGGTGACGGCGATGGTGCGGCCGGCCAGGGGTGGGAAAGGGGCATTCATGGATTCAGGTTCACCATCGGCATCAGGCGCTGGCGCAGGCTGTCGGCTTCAGCCTGGCGGTTCTGCCGCTCCAGCAGCGCCAGGGTGTGGCTGAAGCCTTGCCGGGCCCCTTGGATGTCACCCTGCAGCAACAGGGCCAGGGCCAGGTTCTGGTGGGCCTCCGGTAGCTCGGGGTCGAGGGCGATGGCCTGGCGATAGGCCCTAACCGCTGCCGCCAGGCGGCCGCGGCGGCGTTCCGCCAGGCCCAGGTTCAACCAGCCCAGGGGCACCTCCGGTGCGGCCCTGGTGGCTTCCAGGCACAGGCTCGCGGCCTGGTCCGCCTGGCCCTGGTCCAGGGCGAGCGAGGCTAGGTTGAGACGGGCCGCCAGGGTGACCCGAGGATCCAGGGGGAGGGCCAGGGCCCGGTGATAGTGGGCCGCCGCTGCTTCCGCATCGATGGGGGTCAGGGCCAGGGCCAGGTGCAAGAGCAGTTCGTAGCGCTCCGGCACCTGGTCGGGGTGGCAGTGGGCCAGGCCCCGCCCCAACAGCTCCATGCCCCTGGCCCGGTCGCCTTCGGCCACCTCCAGGCCCCCCAGCTTGGCGCAGGTGTAGGGGTCGCCGGGGCGGGCCACCAGTTCGCTCTCCATCGCCTGGCGCAGCCTCTTGGCCTTGGCCAGGGCCCGGCGTCGCTCGGGTCCATAGCCGTCATGGAACAGGGCGGGTTCGGGGCAGTCCGCCACCTGCCAGTGCGGTTCAAGGCGAACCAGGGCGGCGACGCTGTCATCCACCAGGGAGTGGTAAGCCCGTTCCCAGCGGATGGCCGGATGGCGGCGGAACAGGCGGCTGACGCAGGAATAGGGGGCCAGGGCAGGGCCCAGTTCCCGGCGCAGCAGGGTGATCAACAACAGCTCCGGCCGCGCCATGAGTGCCTGGAGGGGCGCCCGGGCCTCCGGGCGCAACCATTCGTCCCCATCCAGCACCAACACCCAGTCGCCCTGCACGAGCTCAAGGGCCTGGTTGCGGGCGGCGGCAAAGT
>JAPLIF010000172.1 GCA_026389255.1 Cyanobacteriota bacterium | reverse complement strand
GCACCACCCGCAGCCAGCGCCAGAACGGCAGCAGCAGGGGCAGGTCGATCCAGCGGCGCAGCAGGGCCTGATTCCAGCTCAGACCAGGCAGACGGCGCCGCAGCCGCACCGCCCTCAACAGAATGTCGAGGAGAAAGACGCTCTGGAAGAGCACCAAGTCGTAGCGCCAGAAGTGGTCCGTGGGACGGCCGTTGTTGTCGATCGAGCGCCAGTAGTTGGTGGCCACCAGCGGCATCACCTCCCTGGTCCAGAAGCGGCGCTCCGATTTCCAGAGCTGGCTGTTGAGCCGATTGGGATCGAGTAAATGGGCCGCGGACTCCTTGGCCGAGTCGCGATTGGCCCGGTTGCGCAGCCGGAATTTGATCTTTTCCAGGGTGCCTGAGGCCCCCGTCGCTTCAAAGGGATTGGTATCGATCATCTGCTCGTTCAGGCGGATCTGGCGCCGCAGCAGGCGGCTCTGGTCCGGCGAGAGCGCCAGGGGCGACCCGGGAGGGGCGGGTTGGAGCATGGCCTGGTCCAACTCGTTGAAACTGCGCTGATAGGCCTGGGTTTCCCGGTGGCCCTCAATGCCCTTGATCGGGTCCATCCAGGGCGTCACATCAGGCAGGAAGCGGATCGGCAGGGCCAGGGGCGCCGAGGGAATCGGATAAAGATTGCGTTGCAGCCAGAAGGTCCTCAGGGGCACATAGCTGAGGTCGAAGAACACCCACAGCAGGTTGATGGCGGCCCAGATCGCCACAAACCGGTCCCAGCTTCGCCCCAGGCGATGGGCCGGTACCGGCAGGACGTCATGCCAGCGGGGGCGAGCCATGGAAGCCTGGCGGCAGGGGAGTGCCTACTCTGGCCGGAACCCCGACCTACCTGACGGAGTGCCTTGAGCCCGAAGGAACCCCAGGCCCATTTCCCCGCTGTCGACGCTGAAGACACCCGGGTTCATGCCACCCGATCCAGGCGCCCTGAACCGGAGGAAGAACCCGAAAACCCCTGGGCCTTCTGGCGCAGCCTGGTGTTGACCCTGGCCGTGGCCCTGGGGATCCGTCAGTTTCTGGTCGAGGCCCGCTACATCCCTTCGGGATCGATGCTGCCTGGTCTCCAGCTCCAGGATCGGCTGCTGGTGGAGAAGCTGAGCTATCGGGGCCGGGTGCCCCAGCGGGGCGAAATCATTGTTTTCCATGCCCCCCACCACTTTGACCCGGTGCTGACCTCCCAGCAGCCCCGGGGTCCGCTCACCTGCCTGCTGGTCAATATCCCTGTCATCGGTTCCCTGGAGGGCTTGCAGCAGCCCGCCTGCGATGCCTACATCAAGCGGGTCATCGGCCTGCCCGGCGAGCGGGTGGCGGTGGATCCCCGCGGCCGGGTGTCCATCAACGGCCAGCGGCTGAACGAGCCCTACGTCAAGAATCTCTGCCCGGTGAATGCCCAGGGGGTCGGCCCTTGCCGCACCCTCGACGTGGTCGTGCCCCCGAAGCATGTGCTGGTGCTCGGCGATAACCGGGGCAACAGTTGGGATGGCCGCTTCTGGCCCGGTGGTCCCTTTCTGCCCCAGAGCGAGATCATCGGTCGGGCCTTCTGGCGCTTCTACCCCTTCAACCAGATGGGCAGCCTGGGACCAACCACTCCGACGCAGCCGTGAATCCGCTGGCTACCACCTGACCCACCAGGGGCCGTTCCGGCCAGGGGGGGTTCGCCGCCAAGGACCTGGCGCTTTGGGCTTGCCAGAGCCAGGACTTTTCGGCATCAAACAGAATCCAGCGTTGGCTGCCGGGGGCCAGGGTCTCTTCCGCCACCCCCAGAAAACGGGCGGGACCCCAGCAGAGCCGTTCCCACAACAGGGTTGGCTCCCAGCCTTGAGCGCGTACTAGCTCCTGCCAGAGCAGGGGCAGGACCAGGCCATGGCCCGCCAAGCCCCCAGGGCGCTGGTCCAGGGGCAGGAGTTGTTCTTCCGCATCCAGGGGCTGGTGGTGGACCGCCACGGCACTGATGAGGCCTTCGGCTAGGGCCTCAATCAGGGCTCGACGGTCCCCGGGACCCCCCAGGGCGGGAACAGTTTTCCAGCCCTCATCGGCCAAGGACAAGGCACCGCTGTCGCTGATGAGGTGCCACCAGCAGACGCTGGTTAGGGGGAGCTGGTGCGGGTGGTGGCGCAGCAGGGACACCCCTTCGGCGGTGGAGAGATTCATCAGCCGCAGCCGGGATTGGGGGAGGCGGCCCGCCAGGGTGAGCAAGGTCTGCAGGGGCAGGATCTCGCTGAGGGCCGGGTCCACCGGCCAACCCGCCCGCAGCGCCTCCACCCGTTCGCGCACGAAGCCATTGCGGCAGAGGGTCCTGTCCCGCGCCGGCAGCAGGACGGGCTTGTCGCCCATTTCCGCCAGACTTAGGCCCCGCTCCAGCAGCCCCAGGGGGGGCAGGCTGTCGCCAGCGGCCAGGCCGATGGCACCGGCCGCCAATTGGTCGCCATGGCCGGCCAGGTCTTGATCCTGGCCTTCTTGGCAGAAGCTGCCACAGAGGTGCAGGTGCATCGGCGCCGGCCAACCCAGGCCCAGCCGCTCGGGGCGGTCCCTCCAGGCCCTGGCCCAGGGCAGCAGCGCCACACTGCCGTAGCCCCCTGCGGCGGCGGCGGCCTGGAGGCTCGTCAGGGTTTCGGCCCGGCCCAGGTAGGGGTCATCGAGGACGCTATGGGGATCCACCAGGGGAGGGGCCAGCCAGCAGGTCTGGGCCTCGATGGTGGGGCAGGAATTCGGCCAGGGTCCTTGCAGGCCCCCAGGTTCGGCCAGGGCCTGCAGCCGTTGGCCGCTGATTAAGGCATCCACCACCCGGCTGGGGCGCCCCGGCCCCTCCATCAGGTTGACCCGGCGCAGCAGCAGGTGCGGGGCGTTCATGGGGGCGTCAGCCGGCTCAAAGGGCCCCGGCGGCGGTTCGATCCAGCACGCCGCCCAGATGGCGGGTCAGATTCATGCTGGTGACCACCGCAGGGCCCTCGGCCCCGTTGGGGTAATCGATCACCGTTACGCCTCCGTTGCCCTGCTTCACGGCCCAAATGTGACGGGCTTCCAGGCCAAGAAGGTGGCAGATCAGGGTCTTGTTGACGGCGTCATGGGCCACCACCAGGGCCGTTTCGTCGTTGTCGAGGCTGCGCACGATCCGCTGCCAGGCCTCTAGGGAACGGTCCCACACCTGTTGGAGATTTTCGCCCTCGGGCATCTGCACGGTTTCCGGTGCCCGCTTCCAATCAGCCAGAAGCTCGGGCCAGTGGCTGGCGATTTCGCTTTCGAGGCGGCCCTCCCAGTGGCCGTGGCCGATTTCCCGCAGACCCTGGGTGGTCACCAAGGGCACGTGGGGATGGGAGGCCAGGATGGCCTCGGCCGTTTGGCGCGGACGGGCCATGGCGCTGGTGTAGGCCCGCTGGATTGGGATCGACGCCAGAAAATCCCCCGCCGCCTGGGCCTGCTCCAAGCCCCGGCTGTTGAGGGGGATGTCGATCTGCCCCTGGAAGCGCCCCTGGCGGTTCCAGTCGGTTTCCCCATGACGCACCAGCAGCAGCCGGGGACCGGCGGTGCGACGGGGCAGGGGGGCGTCGAGGTGGGAGGTGCCGTTGAGGGACTCGATCTGGACCTCCAGGCTGCCGTCAGCCCGGCGGCTCAAGTTGAAGACTGAGATCGAGGCGTTATCCAGCCGAATCCGTCGGAAGCCCTCCAAACCCATGCCAAGCAGGTGCAGCACCAGCACCCGCAGAATGGCGTTGTGTCCCACCACCAGCACGCTGGCAGCAACGCTGGAGGTGTCGATGGCTTCGCTATGCAGGCCGATCAGGCGGTCGGCGAAGCGGCCGGCCTGCGCCATCAATTCGGGCAGGGGCCGATAGCGCCGGCCATCGGACCGTTCGAGTTCGAGTTCGGCGGGGCGATGGCGCCAGATGGCCTCCAGTTCGGGGGCGCGCTGGACGAGCTCGCTGAGTGTCCAGCCTCTCCAGGGCTCCAGGTCGATCTCCAGCAGGTCGTCGTCCAGGCCATGGATGACGCCATGGCCCTGGGCCGCCAGCAGCTCTTCGGCGGTGTGGTGGGCCCGTCTCAGGGGCGACGACAGGGCCGCGGTGAACGCCACCTCCTGCAGGTTGTGGCCGCAGGAGCGGGCCTGCTCTCGCCCCGTGTCCGTGAGGCAGGAAAGGTCGTCCCGGCCCTGGATGCGGTCCTCCAGGTTGAAGCTGCTGATTCCATGGCGAACCAACACGAGACGAAGGGACACGGCCACTTGGGGGACTGGCGCCATCGTATTGGAGGGCGCCCAGCCAGGCGATTGGAGGGCCCCAGCCAGGCGGTTGGAGGGCCCCCAGCCGGGCCATCGCCTCCAGTCGGCGCGACAGAATTGAATGGCTTGTTTTCCGAGGCCCTGCGGTTGTCCGGTCCCCCACCCCTGCCGCTTCCAGAGCCCAGGAGCCCCATGGCCAGCCCCTATTGGAAACGGCTGCTGGCCCTGCTGGCCCTTGCCCTCAGCCTGGTCCTTTGGACCCAAGGATTGCTGGGCAGCCTGGAGCGGCCTTCGGTCCTGGATGTCCTCGGTGTCCGGCAGATGGAGGTGGCCGCCCTGGCGGCCGAGGGGCTACCGGCCCCATGGCAGGCGATTTTGGTGGGTGACGATCCCCGGGGGGCCCTGAGCCAGGAGCTGGATCGCCAGATCAAGGCGTCCGGCCAGGCCGCCCATGCCGCTCAACGACTGGAGATGGCCTTGCTGGATTCAGCAACGGTGACGGATCCGAAGCGGGCGCCTTCCGCCACTGTCACCGGGTTGCTGGACCAGGTGGATGGGGCCCGCCAGCCCCTGCTCAAGGCCCTGCTGCGGGGCCAGCCCGTGGCAGCCGCTGAGCGCGCCCGACTCCTGGCCCCCTGGGGTCAGGAGCCGATGTTGGAGCAGTTGACCTGTGAGCGACTCGGAGGGCCAGCGAGCACCTGCCCCGCCCGGCGGCAACACCGCCATCGACTGATGCAATGGCTGGGGATCAGCGTGTTGCCCGTGGTCCTGATGATCGCTGGGGTGCTTTTGCTGCTGCGCCAGCTCTGGCGCTATTACCGCGGCTCCCTGGTGCCATCGCCCCCTCTCCAGGGTCCGTCGCTTGCAGCGGTGGATGTCATCTTGCTGATTGCGGGGGGGTTCGTGCTTCTAGGGGAGGTGCTGCTGCCGGCCCTACTGCAAAGCCCCACCCAGGCGCTGCTGCAGAAGTTGCCCCTGACCCCCGCCACGGCCCAGGGCCTGCAGGTGCTGTTCCAGTATCTGGCCTTGATGGCGGCGCCCCTGCTGATCCTGCACCTGTTGCTGCGGGGGCGGCAGGGGCCTGAGGGTGGCTGGTTGCAATGGCGTTGGCGGCCCCTGGCCGGGGCGCTGATTCAAGCCATTGGCGCCCTCCTGATGGTGATGCCCCTGGTGGCCCTGGCCAGTTGGCTGCTCAGTTTGGTCTGGAGTGAACCGGGAGGCAGCAATCCGTTGTTGGAACTGGTGTTCCACAGCGGCGACCGGGTTGCGTTGCTGTGCCTGGGCCTCACCGCCACGGTGCTGGCTCCCCTTTTTGAGGAAACCCTGTTCAGGGGGGTGTTGTTGCCGGTACTGGGTCAGCGGCTGGGCGCGGTCGGAGCGGTGTTGGCCAGTGCGGCGCTCTTCGCCCTAGCCC
>JAPLIF010000220.1 GCA_026389255.1 Cyanobacteriota bacterium | reverse complement strand
GACCACCCCACGAAAACGAAGCGGTCGCGCTTCAGCCAGTCATCGAGGACGTCAAACCATCCCCGGGCTGATGGCGCCCGCCCTACAGCAATCGTCATGGGAAGAACGGTGCGGGAAACCCGCTGGGCTGTGGGATACCGGGCGATCGTAACAACTTCGCCTGGATGGACGCGGCCGCGCGACATCGGCTGAAACCAGAAGGGGGTGCGGTGGGCTGCTGGGCCGACCCGGTCCAGGGATTGCGCTGGCTCTTGCCCCACCGGATCGACTCCACGGCAGGATGGATTCACCTTGCCCCTATCACCTCTCCATGGCCTCCAGCAGCGTCCCCCTTTCGACGACTCCGGGCTTGGCCGATCCCGCCCAGGTGTTGGAGCAGCCGGTGCTCGGCTCCAGGCGTTTTTCCAACCTGCTTGTGGCCACTGCGGTCAGCATTGGTGGGATTGGGTTCTTTCTGACCAGTGCCTCAAGTTTTTTTCAGCGCAATCTGCTGCCGATCGGCCATCCGGCCGATCTCGTCTGGGTGCCCCAGGGTTTGGTGATGGGTCTTTATGGTCTGGCGGCCCTGGCGCTGGCGACCTATCTGTGGTCCGTGATCGTCATTGACGTCGGTTCCGGAAGCAATCGATTCGATCGCAGTGCAGGCCAGGCGCGCATCACCCGGCGGGGCTTCCGTCGTCGGATTGAACTTGACATTCCTTTGAGGGACATTCAGGCCGTCAAAGTCGATGTGCGGGAGGGCATCAGTCCCCGGCGGCGGCTGGCTCTGCGGCTCCAGGGTCGCCGGGATCTGCCCCTGACCCAAGTGGGTGAGCCCCAGCCCTTGGCCGACCTCGAGCTCTCCGGGGCCCAATTGGCCCGTTTCCTTGGTGTGCCCTTGGAGGGCCTCTGAATCCCCATGGCAATTCTTTTCAGCCCCCCGCTTCCGTCGCCCTGGCGGTTCAAGTGGGCCCTTTTACTGCTCAGCCTGGTCCTTCCGTTAACCCTGTCGGCCTGCGCTGCCGAACGGGTCACGCCGCCCCTGGGTTGTGCCGTGGCCACGACCCCATGCCTGAGTGGCACCGCCAAGGTGGCTCTGCAGACCAGTCGCGGTGAAGTCATCCTGGGCCTTGATGGCAAGGCTGCGCCTTTAACGGCGGGCAATTTTGTGGATCTTGTCAAACGCGGGGTCTATGACGGCACCGTCTTCCATCGCGTCGTTCGGGAACCCATGCCATTTGTGGTTCAGGGTGGCGATCCGATCAGTGCCGATTCCAAGGTGGCACCCAGTGATTACGGCACCGGCAGCTATATCGACCCCACGACCCGCGAAGCCCGCTTGATTCCCCTTGAAATCGGCCTCAAGTCCGAGGTCCGGCCCCGCTACGGCCAGCCCCTGACCACCCCTGGCATCACTCGGGAGTTGCGCCTCAGCCACGAACGGGGTGCCCTGGCGATGGCCCGTTCAGGGGATGCCAATTCCGCCAGTGCCCAGTTTTATGTCGCCTTGGAGGCCTTGCCCGAGCTGGACGGCCGCTATGCCGTTTTTGGCAGGGTGACCAAGGGGATGGATGTCATCGACCGCATTCAGCAGGGCGACAAGATCCTGCGGGCGACCGTGATTGAAGGCGGCACCCTGGTGAAAGGTGAACCCTGAACCGGCGTCGGTCCCCGTTAGCCATGGGGGCGTGGATTGGGGTGATCACGGCATCTGGTCTTGGCAGGGCCACGGCTGCCACTGGCGCCGTATCGGGGATCCAGCCCATCCCCCCCTCGTCCTGATCCATGGATTCGGGGCCGGCAGTGGCCATTGGCGCCACAACGCTGGGGCCTTTGCGGCGGCGGGTTGGCAGGTGTATGCCATGGACTTGCTTGGGTTTGGAGAGTCAAGCCAGCCCTCGTTGCGGCTGGATAATCGTCTCTGGGCTCGGCAGCTGGCGGCTTTTCTCGACGAAGTGGTCCATGGGCCGGCGGTGCTGGTGGGCCACTCCCTCGGTGGACTGGTCGCCCTGACTTGCGCCGTCCATTTTCCCGATCGGGTCCAGGCTGTGGCCGCGGTCCCCCTGCCGGATCCGGCCCTATTGATGACCAGGGTGGGTGGCCTTGGGGGCTCCCCGCGCCAAGCGCCATGGCGCCGCCGGTTGAAGCGTCTGATTGTGAATCTGCTTTGCCGGATGCTGCCCTTGGAGCTGTTAGTACCGCTCCTAGTCCATTCCCCCCTTCTGGATCTGGGTCTTCAGTCGGCTTACCACCACCCGATCGTGGGCGACCGAGAGCTGCGACGGGTGATCTCCCGGCCGGCCCGCCGCCCTGGGGCGGTCAGGGCCCTGCGGGCCATGAGCATTGCCATGCCCTTGCGCCCCCATCACGCCACGGCCCCGGCGCTGTTGACCCGCATCAACCAGCCCCTGCTGTTGATCTGGGGTCGTCAAGATGGCCTGGTGCCCCTGGAGGTGGCGCTGCAGTGCCGGCGCTGGCGGCCCCAGACCCCCCTGGTGGTGCTGGATCAGGCCGGCCATTGTCCCCATGACGAGCGGCCGCCACTCTTTAATCAGACCTTGCTGGAATGGCTCGAATCCCTCCCCCCATCGCTCGCTTGAGGCGCTCTCGTGGCATCCATTCAGGGGGCGGGTCCCGGGCACGGCCTAGGTTTGGACCGGGCGACCCCGTCTTGGAGCGATGAAGCACACCCTTTCGGTGCTGGTTGAAGATGAATCCGGTGCCCTGAGCCGCATTTCGGGCTTGTTTGCCCGTCGTGGTTTCAATATCGAGAGTCTGGCGGTTGGGCCGGCGGAAAACCGTGGCGTTTCGCGGTTGACCATGGTGGTGGAGGGCGATGACCGCACCCTGGAGCAGATGAGCAAACAACTCAACAAGCTCGTCAATGTGCTGGGAGTCATCGATCTCTCCACCATTCCGGCGGTGGAGCGCGAACTGATGTTGTTGAAGGTGTCGGCACCACCCCAAAGGTGGTGGATGTGGCCGATGACGCCATGACTTTGGAGGTCGTGGGTGATCCGGGCAAGCTTGTGGCCTTGGAGCGCCTGCTTGAAACCTATGGCATCCTCGAGATCGCCCGTACTGGCAAAGTGGCCCTAGAGCGGGCCTCAGGGGTGAATACGGAATGGCTCAAGGCGGTCACCTTGGAGAAGCGGGTGCCGGCCTAATCCTTCTTGTCAGTCCTGGAGATAGGTGGTCTGGCCAAGGCTGGTGCGCAGGTGGGCCATAAGCCTGCGGGCATCACTGATGGCGAGTTGGCCCTTGCTGATCGCTTCCTCGCTGACCACCCTCAGCCGTTCGAGCAGGAGATCGGGGTCGTGTTCCATGGCCTTGAGCACCTCGGCATTGGTGTCTCCTCTGACCACATGGTCCACCCGATAGCCGCCGCCATCAGAGAGACGAATGTGGACAGCATTGGTGGTGCCAAAGAGGTTGTGCAAATTGCCCATCACTTCCTGGTAGGCACCGCCAAGAAAGAGGCCGATCCAATAGGGTTCTCCGGGTCGGAGACTGTGAAGTTCCAGTAGGGATTTTACCTGGCCACGATCGATGAAGCGGGCAATTTTTCCATCCGAATCACAGGTAAGATCAGCAAAACTCCCTAGTCGTGTTGGACGTTCTTCGAGCCGATGTAGGGGCATCACCGGGAACAATTGATCGATCGCCCAGGTGTCGGGAGCAGAGCGGAAGACAGACAGATTGGCAAAGTAGGTGCCGGCGAGAGCCGCTGGCAGCCCCCGTAATTCTTCAGGGATGAGTGTTTTCTGAGCCATGGCCTCCAGTTGCTCGGCAATGGCCTTGCAGCAGGCCCAGGTCAGTTGCTCGGCCTTGGCCCGATCGGGCAGGCTCAGGTAGCCAAGCCGAAAGGCGGCAAGGGCATCGTCTTTGAACTTGAGGGCATCGTTCCAAGCTTCCTGGAGACGCTCTGGAGCCGCACCTTGATCCATGGGGCCCTCGGGGTCCACCGCTGTCAGGACGCCGTGGCTCTCCTCAAGAATGCCCTTGTAGGTGTCGCGAAGATTGCGGAGCACCAAGGGCTCCCCGTCCTCCAACTCCGGCATATCCCCCGGTACGGATCCGGCTCCCAGGACATCAAACACCAGCACGCTGAAGTGACTGGCAATGGCACGGCCACTCTCACTGACTAATGTAGGAACGGGAACGTTGTGGGGCTCGCAGCATTCGCGCACGGTGGCCACCACGTCATTCGCGTAGTTCTGCAGGGAGTAATTAGTGGAGGCGGCCGTGGCGGTGCGACTGCCGTCGTAGTCGATGCCCAGGCCCCCGCCCACATCGAGAAAGCCCATGGGTGCCCCAAGTCGCGTCAGTTCGACATAGATCTGCCCCGCTTCCTGGAGCGCGTCCTTGAGAACAGCGATGTCGTTGATCTGGCTGCCGATATGGAAGTGCAGCAGGCGTAGATCGCTCAGCAGGCCCGCTTCGCGCAGGGTGGCAACGGTGCTCAGGACATCGGGAATCGAGAGGCCGAACTTGGCCCGTTCGCCCACCGAACTACCCCAACGGCCGGTGCTGCGGGTTGAGAGTTTGGCGCGAATGCCCAGGAAAGGGGCGGCGCCCAGGTCCTGGCTGGCCGCGATGATGCGCTCCACTTCATCGGCTTGCTCGATGACGACCACCGGCTGGCGTCCCAGCCGGCGCGCCAGGATTGCGGTTTCGATATAGCGGCGATCTTTGTAGCCATTGCAGATCAGCAGCGCTTCTGGATCTTCCAGGAGCGATAGGGCGATCAGGAGTTCGGCTTTGCTGCCAGCCTCCAGGCCGAAGTGCCAACGGCGGCCGGTTTCGACCAGCTGCTCGACGACATGGCGCTGCTGGTTGCATTTGACCGGAAACACCCCTTGGTAGCGGCCGCTGTAGCCGTACTGGGCGATGGCCCGTCCAAAGGCGGCATGGAGGCGCTCCAGCCGATCCTCGAGGATGTCATCGAAGCGGATCAACAGCGGCAAGGAGAGATCACGGCCCTGCAGCTCCTGCACCAGGTCCACCAGATCCAGGGAGCCGCCCCGGTCGCCCCGGGGCTGCACCATCACATGGCCGCGGGCGCTCACACTGAAGTAAGGGTCACCCCAGCGGTCGAGGCCATAAAGGGCAGCCCCATCGGCGGCGCTCCAGCTGGGCGCGGTGGGGACAGCGGCCGGGGTGCCGTTGGCGTTGGCGAGCACCATCAGGCCCTGGGATGGGTGAAATGACGTTGAGCCAAATCTAGTCAGCGGTGGTCGAGCCACGTGCTTTGAGCCTGCAACCGCTTCGGATCGGTGCAGCAGGCCCGCCTGGAGCAGTTCCGCCATCCAGGCCCCGCCCCGCTCAGCGGGGGAGGGTCCCGCATGGTTTCCGCTCCTTGCTTGCCAAGCGGTCACCCCAGCACAGACGATGGCCATTCAGCCCATCTCCCCCGAATCCATGGCCGCCGAACGCTCCTTCATTGCCATCAAACCCGACGGGGTGCAGCGGGGCCTGGTGGCTGAGATCCTGGGCCGTTTCGAGCGCAAGGGCTTCAAGTTGGTGGGCCTCAAGCAGCTCACCCCCAGCCGCGAGCTGGCCGAAAGCCACTACGGCGTCCACCGGGAGCGCCCCTTCTTTGCCGGATTGGTGGATTTCATCACCAGTGGCCCGGTGGTGGCGATGGTGTGGGAGGGCGACGGCGTCATCGCCAGCGCCCGCAAGTTGATCGGCGCCACCAAGCCCCTGGAGGCCGAGCCCGGCACCATCCGCGGTGATCTGGCCGTCAACATCGGCCGCAATGTCATCCACGGCTCCGACGCCCCCGAAACCGCCGAATTTGAAATCGGCCTGTGGTTTAGGCCTGAAGAGCTGAGCGACTGGACGCCGGCCGATCAGGCTTGGCGCGCCGAGGGCTGAAGATCGTCGATCCCCCAGCGATCAAGGTGGGAGGGTCTGTCAGGACGCCGTCGGCTCGAATCGACTCCAGTGAAAGGATTCCAGCTCGGGCCCAAGCCGTTGCCACCCTTGATGGATGGCCTCCCCGACCAGCTCCGCGGTGATCGCCGCCAGCAGCACGCCGTTGCGGTGGTGCCCCGTCGCCAGCCAAAGCCCTTGTATCGGACTGGTACCCAGCAGCGGCGCTTCGTCGGGGGTGCAGGGGCGAAACCCCCACCAGCGCTCCATCGGCGGCCAGGTTGAGGCCTCGGGCAACAACTCGGCCAGGCCTTCCTGCAGCTGCCGTTGCCCGGCGGGCGTCAGCCCTTCGCTGAAGCCTGCTTCCGGCTCGCTGGTGGCACCTACCACCAGTAGCCCATCCTGGCGTGGCACCAGGTAGGTGCCCGGGCCGAACAGCACCCGCGCCAGGGCCTGGCGCGGCCCTTGCAAGGAAAGCATCTGGCCCTTGACAGGAAACAAGGGAAGTTGGGGCAGCAGCTGGGCGCTCCAGGCGCCGCAGGCCAGCACGGCCCGCTGGCAGGGCAGGTCGTGGTCCTGGCCGTCGGCGCGCCTGAGATGCACTCCAGCCAGTCGCGCCCTGCCCGGCCCCGCTCCCCCAGCATTCCCGGGCTGCGTGAAGAGTTCCAGCACCTCGCTGCCCTCCTCAAAGGTCACTCCGCGGGCGACACAGGCGGCCTCCAGGGCGCGCATCAGTTCGCGGCGATTGTCGATCTGGCCGTCCTGCCCAAACAGCAGGCCGGCCCGCCAACCGGGACCAATGCCTGGCACTTCCCGCTCCAGCCCCGAGCGATCCAGGGGGAAGCCCCAGGGCGCTGTGGCGTAGCCATCCCGTTCGGCGCTGCTGGCAAAGGGCACCACAATGCCGCAGGGGTGGAGGCCGCAACCCAGGCCGCTGTCCGCCTCGATGGTCGCCACCCAGGCGGGGATCAGCTCCAGGCTGCGTTGACCCAGCGCCAACAGCGGACCGTTGAGCCCCTCGGCGTGGGGGGCCAACATGCCCGCCGCCACAAAGCCCGCCGCCTCGCTGCGGCGTCGACTCAGCACCTGAACCGACTCTCCGCGGCGCGCCAGTCCATGGGCGATGGCCAGTCCCATCAGGCCGCCGCCCAGCACCAGGATGCTGTCTTGAGCTTGGGTCGCCATCGGAGGCTGCTTAGCGATTGGCCGGCACCGGCCCCCTCTGGGGCACCAAATGCAGAACTCGTCCAGCCGAATCAGCCACCGCTGTGTCGGCCTTCAGGGGTTTTCCCTGGACCCAATGCAGCAGCAGGGCGCGGAGGGGCCCCCCATCGCTATCGGCAGGGGCGGGAAGGTTGAAGTGGGTGCCCCCCTCGACCAGGACCATCTGGCTGCGGTCTAGGGGATATAAATGAAAGGGATCAAGGGCCTCCGGTTCGGCGGGCACCACGATGTCACTGCTGCCCGAAATCAGTAACACCGGTTTCTGTAGATCCACCAGGCCAGCGGCAAAGACCAGGGCTTGGGGGGGACTCACGGCGATGACCCGCACGATGCGGGGATCGGCTAGGGAATCGACCGTCGCTGCTGGTAGGAAGGTGCACTGCAGCACCCAGCTCAGATTGCGTTCGGGATTGTCAGTGTTCTTGCAGGCTTTCCAGAGACTGGTTTGAAGGCTGCGGGCTCCGGCCAGCTGGAGGGCGGTGGTGCCCCCCCAGGAATGGCCGATGAAGATGACGCCCCGGGCCGGGATCCCTTCTGCCCCAGCAATCTGACCGTTCTCCAGGGCGTCCAACACCGCCTTGACATCCCTTGGGCGGCGCAGGAATTCGCGGGGATCGGGGGGCGGCGCATTGCCGGCCAGCATCTGGGCCTGTTGGCTGATGTCACTGCCGGGATGGCGGGGCAACAATACGGGCGCCCCATGGCTGGCCAGATGCTGGGCCCAACCCAGAAAACTGCTGGGGGAATCCCACAGTCCATGGGAAATGACAACGGCTGGCAAGGTGGGCGGTCCTACGGGGCGCACCAGAGTCACCTCCAGGGATTCTTTCCCCCTGGAAAGAGGCAGATTCACCACCTGGGTTGTGATCGCGAACGGACCGCGGCGTAAGGCTGCGGAGGGTGCCGCCGGCAGGTCGGGAAGGGTTTTCAGCAGCTGGGTGATCTGGGCGTTGTTCCGATTGATTTGCTTGAGGAAAACGACGGCACGGTCGAGACGGATCGAGACTTTGTGGCCAGGGATGGCCTGCAACAGGCTCAGCAGCGTTGCTTTCCGTCCTTGTGCTTTGAGTTTCTGCATGCCCTCAAGCACTGGCCGGGAGTCCAAAAGATTGGCTTCGTTGGCAGGGAGATCGACCAGACGTTTCAAGATCACCTCGACCTGGTGCACCATCGGGGTGTCGAGGTGGTCCTGCATGGGCAGGGGTTGGTTCAGCAACTCTTGAAGCCTGAGCGCATAGGCGCCGTTCGTGGCCCGGTTCAGCTCGGCCAGATCGCTCTTGCCCGCCCAGAGGGCCTCCGGGCTGGCCAACTCATCGATCCGTACGGAAAAATCTTCCTGGAGGAGCGGCAGGCGTATCTGCAGGACGTCAATGGCCCTGGCAGAACCGGAGGCCAACAGCAGCACACTGCCTAGGGCTGTGGCGGCCCTAGGCAGGCGGAAGGGTTTCAAGAGCCACGGGCGGTAGCGCCGACGCAGTTGGCACAGCTGGAAAGCCAAGGCAGGCTCGCAAAACAATGCCCCCAGTGTCTCGCAGCCACTGGCCCCCTGGAGCCCCAGGCCGACAAGGGGCAATCTCGGAGCCAATTCCATATTGCTTAAGCATTCAAGATTTCTACCAAAAGCAATGAATTCAACTTGTTCCTTAAGCGTTTCCGGATTTTGACGCTTTTGCGATGGCCCTGACTAATTTAATTCAGTATTCAGATCCAGGCTTTAGTGGGTCTGCACATGGCCGCTTGGTTTGATCCATCCGATCGACCCCTTCAAGTCCGATGCCGCAGTTTTCGTGGCTGGGCTCGCTATGCCGCCATTGGATTCCTGCTTCTGCTGCCTGTCCAAGCGTATGGAGCCCTGAGTGCTTACACCACGGGAGCCATCAAAGGTCAGGCTGCAACTCCCGTGGACCGTATTAAGGAGCTGCGCCGTGCCGTGGAGAGTTCAGGGTCCCTCGATGACTTGCAGGCCAATCTCAAAGCGCTGAAAGCTCCCGCCCTAACGGAAGCTGCTAAAGCCCAGCCTTTCGCGGTTCTTACCTTAACCCTCAAAGATCAGCTGGATCAATCTGAGGCCATTGCCCAGGAGCATCACTCTCCTATTCTTCGCGATCAAGCCTGGCAACTGATTCAGAGCACTCTTCGCGTCTGTCTTCTTTCTGTTGGTTTTGGCACGGCCTTTGCGACAGCATCCATGGGTCGCAGCAATCGCCGCAACTTTCGCAAGAATTTTCGTTCCCTACGAGACAATCTGCTTGGAGGCATGTTTAGAGGACAAGGGAATTCAACCCGTCAACGAATTCGTATTGACAGTTCCCGCTTCCCCCAAGAGATTTGAGATTTCACGATTCTTGATTCCAAGATTTATTTCTCTCTTGCCTAGTTTTTTATCTTGACTGGTTTTCCATTTTGCCGCCAAGGGAGTTTTCTTTGGCGGTTTTTCACCTTGATTGATAACTGACCTAAGGATTGGAGCTGATGATTGATTGGCTACGGGGGCGAACGACTCAACGAGATCAATGGTATGAACTTCATACCTTTGCCATACTGGGGGCCATTCGCATCGCAATGTTTCATTTTGCAGGGGCAATCGATGCGGCCAAGATCAATCAGAACATAAAATTGAATGAAATTCTGCATGTGAACGCCGCTGAGTTTGCCATGGCCGCCAGAAGTCCGGCTTTTATTGTATATATGCTGTTGATTCCATCTCTTTATATTGTGCTTTTGAGGCGATCCACCATTCCTGGCTTCATCTTTGATTGGCTGGGATTCTGGGCTGTAGTTAACTTGGTCCTGCACTTTGTCAAAATAAATTATCTTTTGTTGACGGACTCGTCGAATCCAAGGCTTTTAATTGGTCAAGTAGTCACGTATCTTTTGTATTTTGCCTTTGCCTGGGCTTGGATCTTCTGGCGAGTTGATTGTTTAGCTAATGGGCAATCATCCAGGGCTGTCAAATTGGAGGGAATTGATTCCTCGGCGCGAGTGGGTTGGTTCGATTGTTATCATACTTCCTTTATGGCTTTGCTGAAGATTGTTCATTCCAGTGCCAATGGTTCTACGTTTGTGGGGGTTAGTAAATTTGGAAGGTCATTGGTGACGATCCATTCCTTTATGGTTTTTGACCTCGCCGGCATTGCTTTGGCGCGTTTCTACCAGTTGGTTCAAAATTCGATTTGAATGGCCCATGGTCCTATGGATGGGAAGCCTTTGAGAACATCAAAACGAGGGGGAAAAGCCGGTGACTGGATTTGAACCTGCGACCTACTGATTACGAATCAGTTGCTCTACCACTGAGCTACACCGGCAGCCTAAAGAAATTAGCATTCGCCCCCCCCCTCCGTTGCCATGGCTTTGCCACCGCGTCCCGATCTGGATCCCGAGTTGCGTCGCCGCCTCCTGCTCGAGGCCCGCACCCCATGGAGAGGTCTTCGCAGGGCCCTGTGGTTTGCCCTGCTGGCTTCCGCCTCACTGGGCCTGGCGACGATGGCTTTGAGGCTCTCTTCGGGCGCTGAGGTGGCATCAACGGATCTCTTGATCCAGACCCTCGCCGTTCTGGTTTGCGGCGGGCTCCTCTGGTGGGATCGCAACCGGGAGGTCGGCGACGTCCCCCCCGGGGATCGATGAAGCCTGCTCCTCGACGGTTTTGTTAGCCGTGGCCGCTTGCGTGGTCCTGAGGGGCGGGGAATCCGGACGGGCTTGGACTTCCCCTTGAAACGGGGCGAGCAGGAGCAGGGGTAGACCCAGGCTGAGTCGTTGTTGGGCCATGGCTTCGTTGGTCATGGTCGGCACCATGGTCAAGGTGTCGATCGGCCGGCTGAGTAACCAGATGGCCTGCAGCAGTTGTTGCCATTGCCACAGCATCACGGCCAGGACGGCGGCTGACAGCAGGAGGGCCAACAGTCGGGGGCTTGCGGACAGGGGCGAATAGGGATGGGCCAAGGCCGCGTGGTTGTCGATCCACCACAGCAGGGGGAGCAGCAGCAGTCCCCGCAATGGGGTCTTGTGCAGGAGTAGCGACCAGACATCGGCTGGACGCTGCCATAAAAGTAAAGCGGGTGCCAGGGCACCGAGCATCCAGCACAACAGCCTTTCCAGGCCAGGCCAGGGTCCGGGGTCCTGGCCACCGAGCAACAGCAGCAGCAACAGGGCCTCCAAGGGGAGAACCCCTAGGGAGATCAGTTGCAACCACAACATCGGTTCAGCTCGCGGGTTCACGCGATTTAGCCGGCCAGGGTGCGGCGTTGGGTGACCAGGCGGTAGGCCTCGACGCGATCACCGTCTTGCCAGGACGAGAAACGATCGCAGCCGATGCCGCATTCAAAGCCGGTGGCCACCTCCTTGACATCATCCTTGTTGCGACGAACTGAGTCGAGGTCGCCCTCGTAGACCAGCTCCTTACCCCGTCGGATGCGCACCTTACAGTTGCGTTGCAGCTTGCCGCTGGTGACATAGCAACCGGCCACGGCACTTTTGCCGATGCTGAACACGGCCCGAACCTCGGCCTCGCCCAGGGTCTCTTCCACCAACTCGGGTTCAAGCAGACCTTCCATGGCGAGCTGGATGTCTTCCAGCAGTTTGTAGATGACGTCGTAGTCCCGCACATCCACACCGGTGAGATCGGCAGCCCGTTTAGCACCTGAGGCCATGGATGTATTGAATCCAACAATCACAGCTCCAGATGCGGCGGCTAGGTCGACATCGGTTTCGGTGATCTCGCCAGGGGCTGAGAGCAGAACCCGGACTTGGACCTCTTCTTGGGGCAACTGTTCAAGGGCCCCAAGAATGGCTTCCACACTCCCCTGCACATCGGCTTTCAAGATGAGGTTGAGCTCCTTGAGTTCGCCCTCGCTGGCCTGGCTTGACATGGAGGCCAGGGAGACCCGGCGGGAGGCCATCTGCTGGGCCAGTCGGGTGGCGCGGGCTTCATTGGCCCTGTCCCCAACCACGGCACGGGCCGACTTCTCGTCGAGGTACACCTCAAACTCGTCGCCGGCGGTGGGCACTTCACTAAAGCCAAGCGCCTCAACGGCACTGGAAGGACCGGCCTCCTTGACCCGCTTGCCGGTGTCATCCACCATGGCCCGAACCTTGCCGAGCACGGGGCCTGCCGCCAAAACATTGCCAGCGCGAAGGGTGCCGTTTTGGATCAACAAGGTGGCCACGGGGCCCTTGGCCTTATCCAGGTGGGCCTCAATCACGGTGCCCCGTGCCATGCGGTCGGGATTGGCCTGAAGGTCTTCGACATCGGAGACCAGCAGGATCATTTCGAGAAGTTTGTCGATGTTCTCGCCCTTGATGGCGCTCACCGGCACCATCACGGTGTTGCCACCCCAGTCATCCGCCACGAGGTCGTGGCCAGACAATTCCTGCTTGACCCGATCGGGGGAGGCCCCCTCCTTATCGATCTTGTTGATGGCCACCACGATCGGTACCTCGGCGGCCCTGGCGTGGCTGATGGCTTCCAGGGTCTGGGGCCGGACACCATCATCAGCGGCAACGACCAGGACGGCGATGTCGGTGACCTTGGTGCCACGGGCGCGCATCGCGGTGAAGGCTTCGTGCCCTGGGGTATCGAGGAAAGTGATGCGGTGGTCTTCGCCTCCAGAGGACACCTCCACCTGGTATGCGCCGATGTGTTGGGTGATCCCCCCGGCTTCCCCGGCTGCCACCCTGGTCTTGCGGATGGCATCCAGCAGGCTGGTCTTGCCGTGGTCGACGTGACCCATCACCGTGACCACCGGCGGACGTCGGATCAGGTGGGCCAGATCGCTGGCTTCGATCATCTCCACGGTTTTCTTGGCCGCGGATTCCACGTCGTCCTCGAGGACTGGAACGCCGAATTCGTCCGAAACGGTCTCGATCGTGGGGAGATCGAGGGTCTGGGTCACGGTGGCAATGATGCCCTTGAAGAACAAGGACTTGATGATCTCGGAGCTTTCGACTCCTAAGCGGTCCGCCAGTTCCTGCACCGTGAGGTTGCCCTCCGGCACGATCAACATCTCGGGGCGCTGGGACTTGGCTTCCCGGGCCGCCCGCAGCTCCATGGTGCGGCGGCGCTGACGTTGGCGGGTGGTTTCTTTTTTGTATGCTTGCACCTCAAAATTCATGTGTACATTGTAGCCACTTTGAT
>JAPLIF010000238.1 GCA_026389255.1 Cyanobacteriota bacterium | reverse complement strand
GGGGTGTTGGCGCTGTTCTTCCAGGTGGGCCTGGAGGTGCGCGGCGATCTGCTGGTCTCCCGGCGCGGCACAACCCTGCGGCTGGTGGCCCTGAGCTGCCTGGCGCCGCTACTGGGCTATTGGCCGCTGACACTCGGTTTCAGCATGGCCCCGGCCACAGCCCTGCTCTGCCTGGCCTGCGTCGCCGCCACGGGCACGGGGGTTACCCTGCGATTACTGGCCCAACGGGGTGCCCTTCACACCCCCTCAGGCCGGTTGCTAGTTGGGGTTTCAGTCCTCGACGATCTGCCCGCCATCGGACTACTGAGCCTCTCGGTGGCCCTCGGGGGCAACGCGAACAGTGGTCCGGGATGGCCCGGGCTGGTCCTGGGTCTGGGGGCTGCCGCAGCCAGTTTTGTGTTGGCAGGCCTGTGGCGCCAACGGGGGGGGCCAGGCCCCAGCAGTCCCCTGACAGTACTGATCCTGCTGATCGCATCGGCCTGGATTGGCGAAGTGAGCGGCCTCACCTCCCTGCTGGGAGCCCTGTGGGGCGGCGTGCTGTTCAACCGCCTGAGCCCTGAGGGGCAAGGGCTGGGGGGCCTGCTGACGGTGCTCTCGGAGGTGTTCCTGCCGCTCTATTTCATTAGCGTGGGTATGCGCATTCTGGTAGGCACCCTGCTGCAGAGCCAGGCCTGGGGGCTGGCTCTGTTTCTGTTAGGGCTGGCGGTGGTGTCGAAATTGCTCTGCGGCTTAGGGGTCAGCAGCAATGATCGGCGCGCCGGCATCGACCGCTGGCAGGTGATTTACGGGCTGATGCCCCGCGGTTTACCGGGGTTGGTGTTCGCCAGCACGGCCCTAGCGGCGGGGGTGATCAATGTGGTGCAGTTTTCAGCCCTGGTGCTGATGGTGAGTTGCACCACCGTGGTGGGGCTGCTTCTGTTGGAACGGCGGCTGCAGGCGCAGCAGCAAAACCCCAGCGCCGACGCCGTGGGTTGAACGCTTCAGGGAAATCCGAAACCGCCCGGGATTACGGGCCACGGCCAAGCAGCTCATTCCAGACAGCACCAGAATCGACGGTAGTCAAACGGTTAAATCTCCCCATCAGGCAGCTGCACCACAACCCTGGCCCCCCCGCCAGGCCTGGGCGGGGGGGCGCTGGAAGGCCCCGTGGAACAGCGGAACGATATAGAGAATCCCCAGCACCACATCCGGAGGCGTCGCCAGCTCCAGCACCAGGATCAGCAGCCAGATCGCCCAAACCAGGGGGATCGGAGTCCTGGAAAGCTTCATCAGCCGATGTCCTCCTGGGCTTGGGTCGGCAGCCCCTCGGAGATCAGGTGCAGATCGATGCTCAGACCGCGCAGCTGGTGCTGCAGCCGCTCGGATAATGGTCGGCGGAACAACGTCTTGAAGCGTGAGTGCATCGTCTGGCCCAACACGATCTGGGTGATCCGGCGCTCCTTGGCCAGTCGGGCAATGGTGGGAAGGATGTCGGCGCTTTCCTCGCGCAGGAAGGTCCCACCCACGTCCTCACACAGCTGGCGGCATTCCTCCTGGATTAGCGATTCTTCCCGGCTGAGAAAGCGGTTTGGATCCTGAACTGTCAGCATCAGCAGCGGTGCGTCCATGGCGGCGGCCAGGCGGGCGGCGCGGCGCAGCAAGCGCTTGCTGGCGTGGTGGTGGCCGAGGCAGACCATCACCCGCTCGCGCAGGGGAGTGATCGCAGGGAGGATGTCGTTTTCGACCCGATCGGCCACCTCCCGCAGCGACAGCTCGCGCAGGGCCACGAGATGGCGCCGCTGAAAGAAATTCGTGAGCGCCTGGCCCACCTTTTCAGGTGCGTAGACCTTCCCCTCCTTGAGCCGCTCCTGCAGCGTCTCCGGTGTCACATCCACGAGCACGACCTCATCGGCGAGCTCCAGCACGCGGTTGGGGATGCGTTCGCGCACTACTACGCCGGTGAGCTGGGCTACCAGGTCGTTGAGGCTCTCCAGGTGCTGGATGTTGAGGGTCGAATAGACATCGATGCCGGTGAGCAGCAGCATCTCCACGTCTTGCCAACGTTTCTCCCGCTCACTGCCTGGCACATTCGTGTGGGCGAGTTCATCGACGAGCACCAGCTGCGGATGACGGGCCATCACGGCGGCCACATCCATCTCCTCGAGGTCCACCCCCTGGTAGCGGCTGAGCTTGCGGGGGATCTGTTCAAGCCCATTCGCCTCGCGGGCGGTGTCCTGGCGGCCATGGGTCTCAAGCAGGCCGATCACCACATCGGTTCCTTCCCGCAGCGCCTCCTTGCCCTCCTGAAGCATGCGGTAGGTCTTGCCTACGCCAGGCGCCATGCCGATGAACACCTTGTGGCGGCCGCGCCGGTGGGTGGAACGAATCATCGTCTCGCGGGGACCGGCGGGCTCTGGGTGGTGGATGAAGAGGCCCGTTGGTCGAGGGCCAGATTGAACGTCAGTACATTCACCACGGGCTCGATCGCCTGCAGTCCTGGACCTTCTTGGTGTTGGCGCAACAGCCGCTCCAGCTCCGCCA
>JAPLIF010000375.1 GCA_026389255.1 Cyanobacteriota bacterium | reverse complement strand
GCTCCGCCCGCTGCTGCCGCAGCGCCTGCAGGGCCAGGGAGGGATGGTCCCGTGGCAGGCCCGGTGACGCCGGCTCGTCGAGCCACAGGGGGTGGGGGGGGAGGGGGAGGGCTAGGGGATCGTCCGGATCCTCGTCGAAGGGGTCAGGCATGGGGGTTGCAGAGAAGGTCATGGGGAGGGGCAACGGCGACGGGGGGCTCCAGGAGGGGCTCCAGCCAGTGGGCCAGGCGCGGGCGATCGCCATCGGCGGGGCATGCCAGCAGGTAGTCGCGCAGGGCGGCGGCCTGGCTTTCGGTGGCCGCCAGGGAGTGACCCACCGCCTCAAAGCCCTCGCGGCCGAGGAGGAAGCCCAGGGCGGTGGTGGCGATCGCGGCGGCGTGGGCTGCGCATTGGAGGCGGCGGTTCACCTTCGGCTGGCAACAGCCGCAGGCCTCGCCGATGCGCCGCTGGGAATGGCCCTTGGCGTAATGGCGCCAGAGGCAGGCCCGCAGGGCGACCTCAGGGCCGTCGGCCGCCAGCATGGCGGGCAGCTGCCGTGCCAGGGCGCGGCGCAGGGCCGCCTCCACCTCGGCGACCCGACCGGGGGAAGGATCCTCAGCGGGGGCGGCAGCCGCCACGGCCTCCAGGCCCTCCGGCCCGGCCATGGGCAGGGCCGCCAGCCGGTCGCGGCGTAAGGCCGTGGCCATGGCCTGCAGCCGACCCAGGGTGAGGGGCGCGGCGGTAGGGGGATCGAGCGCGGACAGGAACAAGGCTCCCGGCTCCCAGGCAGCGGCGAGGCGATCGCCCCGGGCCTGGCGGTAGTGGTCCCGGAAGCACTGGTGCAGGGTGGCCACCTGGGAGGGCGAGAGGGCCGCGGAACCATGCTGCTCCCAGGCCCGCGCCATGCGGCCAGGGCTGGCGTGGGCCAGCAGAGACCAGTCGCGCTGCAGCAGCAGCCCATGCTCCCGCAGCAGCCGCACCAAAGGAGGGTGGCTCTGCACCCGCAGCCGGGTCCAGTGGCCGAGACCCGCCAGCTCAGGCCGGTAGCTGTCGATCACCTCCAGGGAGAAGGGGCGGTGGGCGGCGCCGGCGGTCCCGACGGAAGGCCAGGGGAGCGGGTCCCCTCCGTCGTCGAGCACGGTGGCGGCCAGGTCGATCGGATCAAGCTGGTGGCGATGGCCGAAATGACGCACCAGGGCGAGGATCTTTTGCTCCGCGGCATGGCTGACGCGACAGCGCAGGCAGAGGAGCAGACCCGCCTCATCCAGCTCGCGGGCCTCCCCCCCAGCGCGCGCTTCAAGCAGCTGGCGATCTACCGCGGTGCTGGGGGTCACCCCCGCCAACCCCAGCCGCTCGAGCATCGCGGCAGCCCTGGCGCAGAAGCGCGAGCCGATGGCGATCGCCCGGGCCAGGCGGGGCGCCGCCACCACGGTGCGCATTTGCTGGTAGGGGTCTGAGTCCATCGAGGGGGTGGGGACCGGCGCAGGGTGGGTGGGCGCCCGCCGACCTGCCGATGGGTGCAGCCTGGCGCGGCTGATTCAACGACGCCGCCCCCCGGGACCCATTGGCGGCCACGGCTGCCGTTTCAACGTTGAAAATCCCGGCGGCAGGCCATGTCCGTCCGCGGCCAGATCCTCAACAGCGCGGCCAATACGCCCGATCTGGTGCGGCGTCGCATGCAGGGGCTGCACGCCGACCGCGATTTCGTCCTGATCCTGCAGCCGCAGCACTACCCCTTCGCGGCCCTGCATCAACGGCTGCGCGGCACCGGCGCGGCATCTCGATCCCATGCTGGCCCTGCTTGATTTCCGGAACGCCGAAGATCTACAGACCTGGCTGGAGCCATTGGATCCCTGAGGCCGGAGGCATCCGCCCCCGCACCAGCCCCACCTGGGTCTGGATTGTGGTGAAGTTGAAGTTGGCGAGTCGGGCGCCATGGGCCGCGATCGCTCACCGTCCACCCCCCGGACAACCGCTAGGGGCCGGCAGGGACACGAATTGCAGGTAGAAGCGATCCTTTAGTTCCCAGGCCCGATCCACCTGGCTGATGGCGATCTGAAGGGCTGCTTCGCTGCTGATCCCAAGTCGCTGTGGGGATGGTCCAGGCAGCTCTTCAGGGCCTCCAGGCTGGCCAGCCGCACCTGCTGCGTCTCAGCGGATTCGCGGCTGCTGAGGATCTGGTTGCGGCTGGCGCCTAGATGCAGCAGGTCGCGAAACAGCAATTCGCGATGGGAGGCCAGGGGCACGCCGCGGGTGTTGCGGGGGTATTCCTCATGCAGGATCTGACGAATTGTGGTCTTGATGGCCTCGCTCTCCAGGGCGTCGATTACGAACTCATAGACATTGACGATCGACAGCGACAGAAAGCGCCGCTGCAGCAACAGCGCCAGCAGGTCATCCCAGCTGAGGGCGGCCACATTGGCCAGCACGGGGTGGGCCCGCAGGCTGGCGATACGGGTTCGTTCGTGGTCGTTGAGAGGGGCCAGCATGGCGATCAATTGGTGAACAAAATTTTCAGCTCATTGCGCCAGTTCCGATCGGGGGCGGGCAGGAATGGACGCGCCACAGTCCACATCCGTTCGAAGTCGTTCAGCAGGGTGCCGGTGAGCAACGCATCGCTGGCGCGCAGGTCGAGCTCCAGCTGGAAGGTGTGGACCGCCAGGGCCCCGTGCAGGAAGGGCGCCGCCAGCAGGGTGGAGCCGGCGCGGTAGAGCGCAAGCGAAGGCAGGGTGTCGTACAGCCGAATCTCCAGATTGGCGGGATGGCGGCTGGCGCGAATCGTGGCCTCCAGGGTTTCGAGGTTGGCAATCACGCTGCCCTGGATGGCGAAATCCTCCGCCAGCGGCTCGTCCGCATAGCGTGTCAACACCTGTTCCCGCAGCCCCGCGGCCAGGGAATAGGGCCAGGCCAGCAGGATGCGCACCCGCACCCCGGCCTGTAGGCAGCGGCTGAGCTGGACGCGGTAGTGCTCCAGGTTGGGAGCAAAGGTCTGCAAGATGGCCACCTCCTTCGGGTCTTCAGGCTGGGCTTCCCCCCCGTCATGGATGAGCCGCTCTAGGGCGGCGGCAAAGGTATCGGTGGGGAAAGCGGCGTGGATGCGGCTGAGGCCGAAACGGGACAGGCCCGGCCCACTCTGCTGATACTGCTGCGCCAGATAACGCTGCAACTGCGGCAGCTTGTAGCCCCTGCCGCTGATATTGAACTTGCGGTAAATCGTGCGCAGGCGCTGGGTGAAGGCCTCCTCCTCGATCGGACCTTGACGGTGCTGATAGGCCTCCAGCAGGTGTTGCTTGCTCTGGCCGGGCTCCTCCCGCAAGCAGAGAATCACCTCCAGCTCATGGGGGGTGAGGGCATGCTCTTGGCGCTCGCCTAAGTCCTGCAGGAATGCTGTCCAGCTCATCGCTGCAGGCGGATTGGCGGGGAATGGGGAGGTTGGCGCCGCTGCCATTCTATGCCTCTACCGGCTGCAGGGCGGTGGATTTCAGTATCTTCCATCGTCTTCCATCTGGCCATGATTGACACATTTTTAGTCCGGCAGACACCGTCCGTTGCTGCTCCAGCCAAGCAGCCTTTCCAGCACACTCCAGCTGGATGATGATCACCTTGCTTATCTTTCCTTTGGGCCAACCCGCGTGCTTGAACTGGGCCTGGCTTCGCTAGTACAGCAAGGGGTTTTGCGAGCCGATCCCAATAGTCGCGAGCTGGTGCTGATCGGCCCAATGGATGAGGCCATGCCGGGCATTGCCCAGCAGGTGCTCACGGTCTATCGCCAGCTGGCACCCAATGGCTCAGGAGCGGTAACTTATGCTAAAATTGTAGATCTTTATCGCTACAATTCATATTCACAACGATATTTTTTGCAGTCCAAAAAGTTATTGCTTAAGGGTCTGGCGAAGTCGATTGCCCAATGGAGTGGACCGATAGCGTTCCTCCTGATAACTTTTGTGATCCTCGGGTTATTCAGGCCGCATGTCCCATCACTTCTAGACTTTATCCCGCCCTGTTTGGGGGGAATTTGCCTAGGCATTGCGGAGGGGAGTGGCCGTACTATCTGGGGCGAGTCTGTGCTTGAACGTTATCAAAGTGCCTCCAGTCACGCTGATCCCCTGCATCGGATTGCCCTCCGCGGTTCTGCCGCCATGAGCGGTGGCAGGCTGGATGATCTCAGGAGGTTGATCGAGAACGTTGAGGCAGATAGCGCTACAGCCTGTGGGTGCTGAAGCTCGCCCTTCTCAATCACCGTTTTGTCGGCGCACAGCTGTCGAGATGTGTCCTCTTGCGCCAGTCAGTGCAGATCGAAATCGCGGCCCAGATCACCCAGGCGTCGCAATCAGCGGCCGCTTCTGCTTCCCGGCCGATCAACCAACATCATCGGATCAAGCTGCTGGGTCCAAGGATTATTTTAGTGGGGCTTGGGGCTGGGCGCCTCAGCGCCGATCCAGGGACCCCACCTCACCCCAACTCCCCCAACCGCCCCCGCAGCAGTTCGGCCTGGGCCTGGGCTTCCGCCAGGTTGGCCTGGCATTCGGCGACCACCTCCGGTGGCGCCTTGCCGGCGAAGTTGGGGTTGGCGAGGCGGCCCTGCAGGCCGGCGATCTCCTTTTCGACCTTGGCCAGATCCTTTTGCAAACGCTCTTTCAGGGCATCGAGGCTCTGCTGGGGCACGGTGAGGCCCACCTGGGCGTCGCTGTCCACAATTCCCAGCTGCTGGCCGGCAGTGGGCTCGGCCTCCCAGTGCAGATCGGAGGCACCCACCAGGCGGGTGATCTTCTCTTGGTTGGCGATCACGAAATCCTGGCGAGCGGTGGTAGGGGTATGGATACCGATCGGCAACTTTTCGGAGGGTTTTACTCCCGAGAGGGCCCGCAGGTTGCGGATGGCCCGCACGGCATCGATGCCGAACTGGAAGGCGCTTTCGTGGGAGGGATCGAGCCACGCCGGCTCGGGCTGGGGCCAGCGCTGCAGGGCCAGGAATTCAGTGGCCTCGGCGCCGGTGACGGCATGCCAGAGATCTTCGCTGAGGTGGGGCATGAGGGGGTGGAGCATCACCAGCAGGGCCTCCAGGCTGTGGCCCAGCACCCGGCGGGCCGCAGTCCGGCTGACCCCATCGTCGCCGAAGAGGCGGGGTTTGGCCCACTCGATGTATTGATCACAGAGGTCGTTCCAGGCGAATTCGTAGAGCAGCTTGGCGGCCTCCCCGAGGCGATAGCTGCCATAGAGCTCGGCGCATTTGCGGTCGTAGTCGAGGCGGATGTCCTGGCCGGCGCCGGCCACCTCGCGCACCAGGGCAAAACGCAGGGCATCGGCGCCATAGCGCTCAATCAGTAGCAGTGGATCGATGCCGTTGCCGGCCGATTTGCTCATCTTGCGGTTGTTTTCGTCGCGCACCAGGCCGTGGATGTAGACATCGCCGAACGGTGCTCCGGCTTCCGGCAACAGGGCGCCGGCCAACATCGTCATGCGGGCCACCCAGAAAAAGATGATGTCGAAACCCGTCACCAGCACGCTGGTGGGATACCAGGTGGCCAGATCGGCGGCCTCCGGATCGGGCCAGCCCAGGGTCGAGAAGGGCCAGAGGCCGCTGGAGAACCAGGTGTCGAGTATGTCGGGATCCTGCTCAATCACCAACTCCCGGCCGGCCGATCGGGATGCCGCGCCGAACTGCGCTTCGGCCTGGGCCAGGGCCTCCGCCTCGTTGCGGGCCACCACGTAGGGGGTGGCTTCTGTGATCACACCGCCGGTCTCACTCACCACAAACCAGGCGGGGATGCGGTGGCCCCACCAGAGCTGGCGGCTGATGCACCAATCGCGGATGTCGGTGAGCCAGTCGCGGTAGACCTTGCTCCAGCGCTCTGGCACAAAGCGGGGCTCGGGGCCGGCGGGATGGTCCAGGGCGGTGCGGCAGCGGGCCGCCAGGGGCTCGGCCCGCACGAACCATTGGGTGGAGAGCAGCGGCTCCACCGGCACCTTGCCGCGATCGGAATAGGGGACGCTGTGGCGATGGGGCTCCACCTTGAGCAGCAAGCCCTCGGCCTCCATCGCCGCCACCACCGCCTGGCGGGCCTCAAAGCGATCGAGGCCCCCAAAGCGGCCGGCGGCCTCGTTCATGGTGCCGTCCTTGGCCATGACGGTGATCTGGGGCAGGCCGTGGCGCTGGCCGATGGCGAAGTCGTTGGGGTCGTGGGCGGGGGTCACCTTGACGCAGCCGGTGCCAAAGGCCGGATCGACATGCTCATCGGCGACGATCGGGATACGGCGGCCCACCAGGGGCAGCTCGATGCTGCGCCCCACCAGATGCGCATAACGGGGATCGGCGGGATTCACGGCCACGGCGGTGTCGCCGAGCATCGTCTCGGGGCGGGTGGTGGCGACCACCAGGTGGTCGATGGAGTCCCCCTCCACGGGCGTCAGCGGATAGCGCAGGTACCACAGCGAGCCGTCCACCTCCTTCATCTCCACCTCCAGGTCGCTGACCGCCGAGCCGGAGGCGGGGCACCAATTGACCAAGTATTCGCCGCGATAAATCAGGCCCTGTTCGTGCAGCTTGACGAAGGCCTCCACCACCGCCTTGTTGAGCCCCGGATCGAGGGTGAAGCGCTCGCGGCGCCAATCCACCGAATAGCCCAAGCGGCGCAGCTGGCCGACGATGGTGCCACCGCTTTCGGCCTTCCAGGCCCAGGCCCGCTCAAAGAAGGCATCGCGGCCCAGGTGATTCTTGCTGGTGCCTTCGGCCTTGAGCTGCTTTTCCAAGATCGTCTGCACGGCGATCGAGGCGTGGTCGGTGCCCGGCAGGCAGAGCACGTTTTTGCCCTGCAGGCGCTGGAAGCGCACCACGGTGTCGATCAGGGCGGTGTTGAAGGCGTGGCCCATGTGCAGGCTGCCGGTCACGTTCGGCGGCGGGATCACAACGCTGAAGGGCTCGCCGGGGGCGTTGGGGTCGGGGTGGAAGGCCCCCGCCTGCTCCCAGGCGGCCTGCCAGCGTGCCTCGGTGCCGGCCGGGTCGTAGGTCTTGGGCAGGGCGTCGGTCCCGGGGGCGGGTAGGGAGCTGGCGGCCTCAGGCACGGTGGGGGGTCGGGGGTGGTTCCATCGTCGCAAAGGGCACCGAGGCCTGGGCGGCTGCCGCGATCCGCAACCCTGAAAGACGCTGCGGCACGACTTGCAAGGAAAAAGGGCCGATGACACCAGCCACCAGCCCACAGTGTTCACACCCTCAAACCAGAGAGGGAGAGCGGTTTAGTTGGACGGGGCCGTGTCTTGCTGCATCACGACGGGGATGCGAGGAACAGGGAAGCCACCACGGCTCAGCACATCGACAATCATGCGATTGGTGTCGAAATAAACGTCCCAGTAGTGATTGGTGTGGGCATAAGGCCGGACAGCCAACTTGGGACCACGCTCGGTGAATTCCAACACTTCCACATCAGGAGCCTTGCCAGGGGCCTGGTTGGGGACCGATGCCAACCCCTTGCGAAGCAGATCGATGGCGCGTGGCACATCAGCCGTGTTGTCGAGCTGAGCGACGAGATCGACGCGCCGAAAGGGATGGGCGGAAAAGTTTTGAATATTATCGCCGAACAATTTGGCATTTCCCACATAATGGCGCACGTTATCGACGGAGGTGATCGCGGTCACGAACATGCCCAATTCATCCACGGTGCCCTCCACACCACCAGCCTTGATGTAATCGCCAACGCTGATCGGACGCAACAGCTGAAGGAAAACACCGGCAGCGAAGTTACCCAGGAGACCGCTCCAGGCCGCCCCGATCGCGACACCAGCACCTGCCAGCAGGGCCGCGAAGCTCGCCGTTTCGATGCCAAAGAAGCCAAGAATGGCCACCACCAGCACCACACGCAGCAAGGCACCGAGGATGCTCAGCACATAGTTGATCAGCGTGGGATCAAGGCTGCCTCGACTCAGAGTGCGGCGCAGGATCCGCATAGCGAAGTTGATCAACCAGCCGCCCACAATCCAGAGGGCTAAGGCGCCCGCCAGTTTGAAAAGAAATGGAACGACGACTCCAGCGACAAGCGATAGAGCCGATTCAGGATTGACAGGAAGCATGGGTGTCATGAAACAACAACACACTATAGTGGAAACAGCAAAAATTTGAAAACATTTGTTAGCGTTTTAACACAGCAACAAGATGTGAAGCGAAGCAGAGCAACGGCCAAGCCCAAAGGAGCGGTCGATGCAACGAAGCTCTCACCTCGGCGTCACACATGCCTGGGCCTGACAAGCGAGAAACTTTGTCAAACTTTTCTCATTAGGGACTTTCGAGCAGGCGTGCTATTCAACAAATAGAGTATTTCCCGACAAACGTAATGACAGTTCTCTCTTCCCATGGTCTGCGCTTGCACTTCGAAAGGAGTGAGTCGCAGCAGCCCGCCAACCGCCTTTGATCCCTACCCCCGCACCGCCATTGGCTCCAGGCCTTAACGCAGCAGCTGAATCACAACATCCAAAGGCAGTTGAGCCCAGGCCCGATCGCAGGTCAGCACCGTTAGCCCCAGCCGCAAACCGAGACTCAGACAGGCGCGATCGCCAAGCGACAACCCCAGCTGCCTCGTTGGGGCCCAAAGCCTTCCCGCCATGTCGCCATCCTCCAGCAGGAACGGCGCCACCTTCATCCCCAAGGCCTGCAAATCCTCCAGCATCCGCTGCACATCCACCCCGACGGAGATGGACTTTTGGACCACCTCCGCCCAGTTCACACTGGCTATCACCGAATCGCCCAACACGCCATCGACTACCTCCGCACCGGGTTCCTGCCGCAGGTAGGCCAGCAAAGCAGAAGCATCCAAAATCACCGCCATTCGGCCCCATCCCGTCGCCCCTCCATACGGCGCTCCGCAATCAATTCGTCGGCGAGTTTTCGCTCGCCAGGACCCTGCTGTGCAAACCGCTCCTTCAGCCGCTGCCTGATCCTCTCCGACGCCTCCAAGTCCAGCCGGCCTAACTTGCCATCATCGATCAGATCCTGATTGGCCCGTGGGCCAAGTCTTATGACATCAGAAGAACGCCATCGAAGAATGAAGTACGGGCATGATATCCCTCGATGGTGGATACCGGATTTCCACATGACCCACGATAATACTATGCCAACAGGCAAGCGTGAGAGCGGCAAGCCAACTAAGCCTGACAAAAGAATTCTCAAAGAGCGTTATGAACTTAAGAGGCGTTCACGTCTTAATTCACAACGTCGCTCTCTCGGCAGCCTAAACAAAGATATTCGAGCCCTCCAGCAAGGCCTCGCAATTTTTTTCGTAATCATTGGGGCGATTGCAGGTGGTCCCATTGGCTTTGGCCTTGGTGCATGCATCGGACTCGCCCTATGGGCGATTCGCATTAATCTGTAAGGAAAGTGACTGATTTGGGGTTTTCGGCGAACACTTTGTTCTGACTCAACCCCTGCCTCCCGCCGCCATCTCCTCCAGCCGCAGGACCGTATCCACTAATAAGTCGATCGACACATCTTCGGCGGAATTGGCATTGGCGTAACCGAAGGGATTGTCGATGTCGGAGATAAGACGAAGCAAGAAGACGAGCAGAAAAGCAATCACCAGGATGAAAAAGGTCGATTCGTACACCGCATCGGTCACCGTGAACACCAAGCCACCGCTGAGCATCACGATCCCGGCGGTCGCCAACCAATACACCAGGGTGATGAAGGAGGTTTCGCGGATCGTCTCCACCCGGTTGATCAGCTTTAGGACCTGGGCCATTTCCCCCATCAGCCGGGCTTGTAACGGTGGAATCCCCAACTTGACCGCGGCTTGGACCACCTGGCCATGGGTCTGTTGATAGTGGCGCAACAACTCGGCGGTGGGGATGCGATTCAGCAGCCAGTCCACGATCGAGCCGCCCAGATCCGCCACCGCCGCCAGCTGAAGGCCCATCTCGGTTCCAGGTTTGTGGCTCTCAATGGCCTGGATCTCTAACCCCAGGGTCTCCAGGCTGGTGGCGATCTCACCGGGAAGCTTTTCACTTTCCTTGAAATCCCCCAACACCCCGTTGAGCAGAAAGCCCAGCAAAAACACCGTGGAGGCCACCAGGGACGTGACCAGGGGGTTGGGCCGGATCCACTCCCAACCCAGCTGATGGACCAGCAACTTGGCTAGGCCAATGGCCAACACCACTGCCGACACCTTGATCAACATCGATAGCCGTCGGCGCCAGGCGCTGCGGTTCCTTCGGCCCACAAAGGAATGGGGCGAAGGCACACCTGGGAAGGGAACCATGGGGCCGATTTTCTGCGGAGGGCAGGCTAATGAAGGGTGGAAGCCCCCCCGGCGTCCCTGCGCCGCAGCGTCCTTGGCCATGCCGCAATGGACGCTACATCTGGTGGGGTGATAGGGACGAATAAGGAGGCGAGCGATTCAGGGCATGGCCATCCCGGCAGCGGGATCTTCCACTGCAACGATGGGTCCATGCCCACCGCCGCTCCCCTCGACTTTCTGCCGCCCCGCCTTGATGGGCGGGTGCTGGCCCTCAGTCGGCGCCTGTTGCCCTGGTATCTGCGGCGCCAGTGCGCCATCACCAGCCTGGAGGTGCAGCACCTGGAGCGCCTGGTGGCCGCCATGGAGCGTTTCCAGGCCGGCGAAAGCCGGCTGCTGCTGGCATTTCGCCACCCCAGTGTCGACGATCCCGCCTGCCTGGCCCACCTGATCTGGCGCGATCTGCCCCGGGAAGGTCGCCGGCTGGGACGGCGTTGGCGGCCCTTTCCCCACTTCCAGTTCCTCTACGACCGGGGCATTCCGCTCTGGGCCGGACCCCGCATCGGCTGGCTGCTGCAGCGGCTGGGGGGCTGCTCGATCCAGCGGGGCAAGCTCGATACGGTGGCCCTGCGCACCGCCCGCCAGTTGCTGCTGGATGGCCCCTATCCCCTGGCCGTGGCGCCGGAGGGGGCCACCAACGGCCACAACGAACGGCTCTCGGCCCTGGAGCCGGGGGTGGCCCAGCTGGCCTTCTGGACCGCCGCCGACCTGGCCAAAGCCCAGCGCCCGGAAGCCATGACCGTCTTGCCGATCGGCGTGCAATACCGCTTCAGCGGCAACGCCTGGCCCGCCATCGAGGCCCTGCTCAGCCAATTGGAACGGCAGAGCGGATTGGCCGCCGAGCCCGGCCCCCCTACGGCCCCCCACCCTGATCCCGCAGCTCTGTACCCCCGCCTGTTCGCCCTGGCCGAACGGATGCTGACCTTGATGGAAA
>JAPLIF010000335.1 GCA_026389255.1 Cyanobacteriota bacterium | reverse complement strand
GAGGTCACCGATGCCGTCCAGGGGCTGGCAGATGCCTGTGGACGTTTCGGCGTGGACGATGGCCAGCATGGTGGGGTGATGGGCCTCCAGGGCGGCCCCAATGTCCGCGAGGCTGAAGGCCTCGCCCCAGGGACGTTCGATGGTGATGACCTCGGCGCCATAGCGGCCGGCCATGTCGGCCAAGCGCAGGCCGAAATAGCCATTGACTGCGACCACCACCCGATCACCGGGTTCAACCATGTTGGCAATGGCGGCTTCCATGGCGGCGCTACCGGTGCCACTCATGGGCAAGGTGAGCCTGTTATCGGTCTGCCAGGCGTAACGCAGCAACTCCTGCACCTCGACCATCAGCTCTAGATAGAGCGGATCGAGGTGACCAATCGGCATGCGAGCAATGGCTTCCAACACCTGGGGATGGGCGTTGGAGGGGCCAGGACCGAGCAGCAGCCGTTCCGGCGTGGCAATCGGGGCGAGCCCAATCCGGTGCTGGGTGGAAACAGTAGGCAGAACAGGAAGGGCCAAGGCCTGCGGGTAGGGGAAACGGGTGAGGGGAGAGTAAGCGAGGGGGCCCCTCCTCAGCGAGCCCGCACATTGGTGGAGGCCAGGCCGCGACAAAGGTGCAGGAACGGAGCCCGCACCACACCGTCGATGGCTTTGGCATCGCCAAGGCCCTGGCTCAGCAACATTTCGGAGACCACATCGGCCAGCAGGGCGATGGCACGCACCGTCGGACCGGTGGGAACACCCAGGCTCTTATAGGTGTCGTCCAGGCCGTTAAGTACCCGCTCGTTGAGGATGGTGACGTCATCGGCGAGCAGCGCATAGCTGGCGTAGCGCAAAAAGTAGTCCATGTCCCGCAGACAGGCCGCCAGACGGCGGGTGGTGTAAGCGTTACCGCCGGGAAGAATCAATTCGGGATCGTCGAGCCAGAGCCGTTGGGAGGCTTCCCGCACGATGGTCGTTGCTTCGCGATTGATCAATTCAACGGCAGCCAGGCGCACGGTGGACTGGCTGTAAAACGCCTCGATGCGGGCGAGGGCATCGCGATCGAGATAGCGACCAAGCTGGTCGTAGCGGCCAATCACACCGCTGATGGCGTCGCGCATGGAAAGGGGACCGGGTGAAGCACCTTCGGCGGAAGCTAGCACTCGCAATCGGCCAGATTCCTTGCTGGAGGCAGGTTTTCGAGAATCTGACAGAAACGGTTACGCAGGCCCGGCGGCGGGGCAGGACCCGGGCCATGGCCCGGGTCCACAGGTGCGCAATATTTTTTGGTGTCAACGGATACAAAACCAGTTGGTATCGCTGATTACGTTCCCAGCCATCCGTCCCCCTCGGGCGGTCCCCTCACACGGATCCTTCAGACCCCGCCACGGCCTGGATCGATCCCTTCTACAGCCACAAAACCCTCAGCTTGATTTGTTCCATCCAGGAACCCCGCAGCGGCCTTCCCTACGCCCGCTGCCCCCGGGCCTTGGCGCAAAAAGCCCTCGACTACCTGGCTTCGACGGGATTGGCAGATACGGCCTATTTCGGACCCGAGCCCGAATTTTTCATCTTTGACGACGTCCGCTACAAAAGCAGCAACGGCACGAGCTTCTACCACGTTGACTCCATTGAAGCCCCCTGGAACAACGATCGCATTGAAGATGGCGGCAATTTAGCCTACAAGATCCAACTTAAGGAAGGCTATTTCCCCGTTGCGCCTAACGATACTCTTCAGGATATCCGCAGCGAAATGCTTCTCACCATGGGCTCCCTAGGGGTTCCGATCGAGAAGCAGCACCACGAAGTTGCCACCGCCCAACACGAATTAGGCATCAAGTTTGCCGAATTGATCAGCGCAGCTGACAACGTAATGATCTACAAATATGTCGTCCGAAATATTGCCAAGAAATATGGTAAAACTGCCACATTCATGCCCAAGCCCATCTTTGGCGATAACGGTTCTGGCATGCATGTGCACCAAAGCCTCTGGAAAGCCGGTCAGCCCCTTTTCTTCGGTGAAGGGACCTACGCCAACCTTTCCCAGACCGCCCGGTGGTACATCGGCGGCTTGCTCAAGCATGCCCCCAGTTTCCTGGCCTTCACCAACCCCACCACCAACAGCTACAAACGTTTGGTGCCAGGCTTCGAAGCACCGGTGAATCTGGTGTATTCCCAGGGTAACCGTTCCGCTGCCGTTCGGATCCCCCTGACAGGTCCAAATCCCAAGGCCAAGCGTCTCGAATTCCGCTCCGGCGACGCCCTTTCCAATCCGTACATCGGCTTTGCTGCCATGTTGATGGCCGGCATTGATGGCATCAAAAACCAGATCGATCCAGGCGAGGGTACCGACGTCGACCTGTTCGAACTCTCTGCCGATGAGCTATCGCGCATTAACACCGTTCCCTCTTCGCTCAATGGAGCCCTCGAAGCCCTGGATGCTGACAAGGATTATCTGCTGGCCGGCGGTGTGTTCAGCGAAGACTTCATCAGCAACTGGATCGCACTCAAATACGAAGAGGTGCAGCAGCTGCGCCAGCGCCCCCATCCCCACGAATTCGTGATGTATTACGACGCTTGATCAAAACGGGCAGGGCGCAAGATCCACAGTCCCCCATCCCCACCTGCTCAAATGAAGGGCCCCCCAAGCCCCAGCATGGCCGACACCCTCACCAAATTCGCCTATCTGGGCTTGCAGGGGGGCAGAAGCCTGATGGGGCTGGCCCACAAGGAGGTCAGCACCAAGCTCCTGCAATGGGTGGCACCCACCGCCGCCCCTCTCACCGTGCCAGTTCCGCCCGAGATGCTCAAAGAGCTGAGGGCGGCCATGGAAAGGCTGCTGGAGCAGGACTGGCAGGAGGCGGAAGCGGGCGTGTATCCCGCTTCGCTGCTTTTTGATGCGCCTTGGCTTGATTGGGCCGCCCGATATCCCCTGGTCTGGCTTGACATGCCCTTGACCTGGAACCGCCGTGCCAGGCGCCAGGTCCGCGACTTACCTCAGGATGTGGAACCGGACGCCTTTCCGGACTACTACCTCCAAAACTTCCACCATCAGACTGACGGTTACCTCAGCGACCATTCCGCCGCGCTCTACGACCTGCAGGTGGAGATCCTTTTTAATGGGGCGGCCGATCCCATGCGCCGTCGGTTGCTCAAGCCCTTAGTTCAAGGACTGGCTGCCTTTGCCGAGCGTCCGGCCAGTTCCCTGCGGGTGCTCGATATCGCCGCCGGCACCGGACGGACCCTGCGCCAGATCCGGGGGGCCTTGCCCCAAGGCCACTTGGTGGGACTGGATCTCTCCGCCGCCTACCTGCGCCAAGCCAATAACTGGCTGAGTCAGCTTCCCGGCGAGCTTCCCCAGCTGGTGCAGGGCAACGCCGAGGCCATGCCCTTTGCCGATGCCAGCATGCAGGCAGCCACCTGTGTTTTTCTGATGCACGAACTCCCCGCTGCAGCCCGGGCCAATGTGCTGCGCGAAGCCTTCAGGGTGTTGGAGCCAGGGGGCGTCTTCGTTCTGGCCGACTCGGTTCAACTGGCCGATTCGCCCCAGTACACCGTGGCCATGGAAAACTTCCGTCGGGTTTTCCACGAGCCCTACTACCGCGACTACATCTCCGACGACATTGAAGCCCGACTGGCTCAAACCGGCTTCCTGGATATCAGGGCCGAAACCCATTTCATGAGTCGGGTCTGGGCAGCCCGTAAACCCGTCTAACGCATCAGCCACCAGGCCAGGAGCACTCCGGCGCCGCCGAAGCGCACCGCCCGCCAGAAAAGCTCGGCGCCCTGGCCGCCCGCCCTCAGGGCCACGGGCAGGGGATCCAACAACCGCTGGGCCAGGGCCAGGTGCTGGCGCCGGCGCCGTTGTTGGCGACCCAGGTTGTCGGCCTCAACAGAAGCCCGGGGCCGGCTCGCCAGGGTCAGCAAGGCCGCCAGATGGTGAAGGACCCCAGGGGTGGCTCCAGGGGCAGGCGCTGGCCGGGAGAGGCGCTGGTTGCGGCGCCGCCGGGAGCGCCGTCCCAGCAGGCCTGCCCCACGCCGAACCCTTTGGCGGCGCTCGAAGCTGCTGGGTGGGGATCCCATCATGGGGAAGGCGGTAATGGGGCCAGGATGGTCCTGAACCCTTGCTTCCGTCCAGTGTCGGTTGATCTCTCCCCTGCCTTGCCGATGCCGCCGCCCCGTCAGCGCTGGCCTGAGCAAGCCCTGCCATTGGCCGCCGAGCTGCAGCGCTGCCTCAGCATCGACGATCGCCAATGGCATGCACTCAAGGGCCAGCGCCACCGCCGAGCCGCCGAACAGATCAGCTCCGCCCTGGTTTTGCTACTGCGTGAATCCGAGACGTCAGCCCCAAAGGGTTCTGACCCAGGCACGGGCCCTGGTCAAGAGGCCATTGCCCTGTTGGAGCACGCCCTCGGCTGGCTGAAGGGAGAGATCAGGGATCCTGGTTGTCCTTCCCACGGCCGCTGAAGCGCCGACGACGCACGGCCAACTGGAGGCGATTGCCTCGGGAGCTCCAGCGCACATCATCAAAACAGTGCTGGATCAGGAACAATCCCCGCCCGGAAACGGCTTCGATGGCCGGTCGTTTCACCTCCGTACGGACCTGGGCAGGCAAACCGGGACCTTCATCCTGGACCTGCCAGACCAACCAGTGGGTGGTCACAATGCGGCGCACCCGCAGGCATTTGGAAGGATCACAGCCGTTGCCATGGCGCACAGCATTGACGAGGGCCTCGTGGAGACCGAGCTGAAGGTCAACCTGGGAGCCATGGCCGTGGGCAGGCTCCAAGAGCAATTCCACCAAAGTGGAGAGCTGCAAGGTAGAAGGAGTGATGAAATCGGCCCAGCGCCAAGGCATCGCTAGGACCTAACAGCGGCTTTCTTGCCTGAACCTAACCCCCAAGCGTCTCCTGTTGGCGCTGCCAGCGGGGAGCCAGGCCAGGGTGGGATAACAAGGCATCCATCAGCCTGACGCCCCGCAACTGATTGATGAGCGGCATGTGACCTTCCGGTGCCTGAATGGACCACTGGAACGACCTCGGATACCGGGTCCAGACCCCTTCCTGTTTCCAACCCAGGCGCGGCCAGAGCCGTTCCCACTGGCCACCACAGGCCAGTAGCAGCCGACCCTGGACCGAAAAGCCAAAGCGCCCCCGGGAATAAACCACCCAGAGACGATCAAGACTTTCCAAGTCGAGCGGAGGCATGGATGGGACTTCGCTGAAATACACATAACCCCGTCGCATCGCTTCCGAACCGGCCAACTGGCGCAGGTGTTCGCTGGTCAAGCGGTCGGCGGCCTCGAATTCCTGATCGATGAGATGGCGCTGCAGGTTGGTGTAATCCTGGCCGGCCCCGCTATTCGCCTCCAGCCAACCCTGGGGATGCCGTTTCCAAAAATCCTGCTCTTGCTTGGGGCTGGCCCCCCGGAGCAGCAACTGAACCAGGAAACCCGCCGACCATCGGTCGCCACAGCGGTCCATCTGGGCCAACCTGCCGATGATCAGGGGGGTCAATTCACCAGAACAGGCCTCAAGGGCCTCGACGAGGGAACGCTGCTGGCGGGCAGAGGCAGAAAGAAAAGAATCCAGCAGTTCATCACTGCGAAGCGTGCTGGAGACCGGGGGACCGGAAAGCATGGCAGTGGACCGACCGGACGGACTCGCAGCAGGAACCCACTATGTCAGGCAAGGCCAACGGCCCACGTAAGATCACCCTTTCGCCGATCACCATGGCCGCCGCCATCCAGTTCTTCCGCGGTACGGATGAACCGGTCGTGCCTGACATCCGTCTCACCCGTTCGCGTGACGGACGGACCGGCCAGGCGACCTTTGTTTTTGAAGAGCCCGCCGCCTTGGCGCCCGAAAGCTTTGGAGACATCACGGGCATGTTCCTTGTCGATGAGGAAGGGGAGCTGGTGAGTCGGGAGGTCAATGCCCGCTTCGTCAATGGCAAGGCCAGCGCCTTGGAAGCCACCTACACCTGGAAGACCACCGCTGATTTCGAGCGGTTCATGCGCTTTGCCCAGCGCTACGCCGACAGCCATGAGCTTGGTTTCTCCGGTGGCCCTGAAAAAGACGCCCAGGAGAGCACGGACAGTTGACCCTCGGTAAGTGGCTTGGATTGCTGGCTGTCGTCGCGGCCCTAGCCCTGCTCTGGTCGCTCAGACAAGCCGTCCTGCTGATCTTTGCCGGTGTCGTCATTGCCATGGCGCTGTGCACCCTGGTGGGGGCCGTGCAGAAAAAGCTGGGGTGCTCCCGCCCCCTGGCTGTGCTGCTCAGCCTGTTGGGGGTCCTCGTGATCGTGTTGGTGGCGGGTACAACCCTGATTCCACCCTTTGTTCACCAGTTTGGTGAGCTGATCAGCAAGCTGCCGGCTGCCGCCACCGAACTGGTGAAGCTGTTGCATGGAGGCCTGGAGGGCACCTCCCGCATGGTCTACGGCAACAGCGGTGAGGAGCTCGCCTGGCTGAAGTCGGCCTTGCCCGGTTCGGGCGATCGCCAGGAGGCGTTGGGGGCGAGCTTGAACGCGGCCCTGATCCGTCTGCTCGGACTAGCCGGCAACATCGGCAATGGCCTGCTCCAGTGCCTGTTCGTGGTGGCAGTGGCCCTGATGATCACCACCCAACCCCATGCCTACCGGGAGGTGGCCCTGCAATTGGTGCCTTCCTTCTACCGCCCTCGGGCCAGAGCCGTGCTTCTGCAATGCGGAGAAGCCCTGAGCGCCTGGATGGTGGGAGTGTTGATCAGCTCCCTGTGCGTCGGCACCATGGCCGCCATCGGACTTTCGCTGCTGGGGGTGAAGCAGGTGGCGCCCTGTTTCCAATCTCGGCCGCCTTGCTGGAGGCCCCCTGGAAAGCGCTATTGGTACTAATACTTTACATCATCATTCAAAACCTTGAAAGCTATTTAATCACCCCATCGGTGATGCACCATCAGCTTAAACTATTACCGGGACTGACTCTTTCAGCCCAGTTACTGTTCACTCTTATGTTTGGTCCGTTAGGGCTGGTGCTGGCCCTACCCCTGGCCGTCTGCGTGCAGGTCATCCTGCGCGAAGTGTTTATTCGGGACATCCTTGACCCATGGACCCAGCCCCGACGCCCACCGGCGCTTCCATGAACGCTCGCATCCTGATCGGCTTTGTTGCCCTGGTTGTGCTCGGGCTGCTGGCCTGGGAACTGCGCTGGGTGTTGCTGGTGCTGTTTGGCTCCATCGTGATGGCAGTGGCCCTGGATGTGCCCGTGACCCTGCTACGTCGCCTCCTGCCCGTCAATCGCCAGACAGCCCTGGCGATTGAACTCGTGGTGTTGGTGACCTTTGGCGGCCTGCTCATTTCCCTGCTGCTGCCGGAGGCGCTTGAGCAAGCCAACCAACTCGCCCAATTGATTCCCAGACTGCCCAGCAAACTTTCCGACTTGGTGACCAAGTTGCCCTGGCTGCGCAGTCTTGAACAGCAATGGCTCAATGACGCCAGCCTCGAACGCTTCCAGCCCCTGGGCCAACAGCTTCTGGGTCTCCTACCGCCCCCGCATGGGCGTACTACTGGGGGAATGTCGCGAAGCCCTGGGGGGCTGGCTCGCAGGCATGACCCTCTCCGCCGTCATGGTGTTTCTGGCCACCTGGGCCGGTCTTTCCCTGTTGGGGGTGCCCCTGGCCCTGTTGTGTGCCTTGATCAGCGGCCTGCTCACCTTCGTCCCGACCGTCGGTCCCACCGCCGCCACCCTGCTGCCGATGGCCGTCGCCCTGCTGCTGGTGTCTCCGGCAAAAATGGTGCAGGTGTTGCTGCTGCGCCTGGTGATTCAGAACGCCGAAGCGTTTGTGTTGACCCCGGTCTTGCTGAGTCGCACCGTCAATCTGCTACCCACCGTGGCCCTGATCTCCCAGTTGTGCCTGGGGGCCTTGCTGGGCCTACCAGGCCTGCTACTGGCCCTGCCCCTGGTGGTGGTGATGCAAGTGATGGGCAAGGAAATCCTGGTGCACGACATCATGGATCGTTGGTGATCGATAAAAAATCCAGCCTCGATTCAGCGCTGGGTGAATCAAAACATCAAACGGATTAATGATAGCGACGCCAAAGAGAAGGCAGGGACAACAACACTGCCACAGCAAGAATATGGCTACGCAATCCTTCTGCAAGAGCTATCCAAGTGATGTGATCGAACAGAAGAATGAGCTCGACCCTTAGATCGAGAAGGGCAAGTACTCCAAGCAGGAGCGGAAGGAGGCGAAAACCTCCGCGCGTCATCTCACCCTTTCGATCGATCATCGTGAGGGCTTGGCAGGGAACAGAGGTAACAAGGTGGGAGCTAAGCCGATACTGGACCAGCTACCAACGCCAATGCCGACCGCCAGGGCCACCGCAAACCAGAACAGACTGCTACCGCCAAAGAAAATCAAACCAAACAAAGGCAGCAGGGTGGTCAGAGAGGTATAAAGAGAACGGGTGAGGGTGGCATCAACGGCCACATCAACCTGTTCAGTGACTGGCAGTTGGGCTAAGGCCTTACGTTGTTCCCTGATACGGTCGTAGACGACGACGGTATCAGTGACCGAATAGCCCGCCACCGTAATCAGGGAAACCGCAAAGAGCGAATCGACTTCCACACCCCTCAGCAGACCTAACCAGGCGAACACACCACAGGTGATCAAAACGTCGTGGGCCAGACAAACCAGGGCTAAAAAGGCAAATACACCATTGTATCGAAAGCTGATATAAGCCGCAATCCCCGCAAAGCTCACCAACAGGGAAATCAGACTGGCCCTTAACAGTCGGGAGCCCAGGGTGGGTCCGATGGTGTTGATCGCCGTGCCTTCCGTTCGTAGGGGTCCAAGGCGAGCCGAGATCTGATCGACAACAGAACGACCCTGTTCAGGGCTGAGGGCGGGAAGACGCAGCACCACTGTCTTACCGGCATCCAGCAGCTGCACCCCTGTGCTGGAG
>JAPLIF010000126.1 GCA_026389255.1 Cyanobacteriota bacterium | reverse complement strand
TGGATCCTGTCGGCTCCGGGGCGGACTCCTGCAGGCGCCATTGGCCATCGGCCTGGAGTTCCCGGATCTGGGGCCGGGGGGGCTGGCCGCGCAGCAACTGGTCCACCGTGGCGGCCACATCCCGATGCACCAGCCAGCGGTGGCGACTGTGCATTTCCACCGCCTGGGAGAAGGTCGGTTCCGCCGCCCGTTCCAGCACGGTTTTCTGGGTCCGGCGGCGGCGCGCCTCCTCGTCACCCAGGGTGACCGATTCGATGCCGCCGACGAGGTCGCTGAGGGTGGGGTTCTTGATCAGATTGGCCAGGGCATTGCCGTGGGCTGTGGCCACGAGCATCACGCCCCGCTCGGCGATGGTGCGGGCCGCCATCGCCTCGGCGGCGGTGCCGATCTCATCGATGACGATCACCTCGGGCATGTGGTTTTCCACGGCCTCGATCATCACCTGATGTTGCAATTCGGGCTGGGCCACCTGCATGCACCGGGCCCGGCCGATGGCCGGATGGGGGATGTCGCCGTCCCCGGCGATCTCGTTGCTGGTGTCGATCACCACCACGCGCCGGGTCAGCTCATCGGCCAGCACCCGGGCGATCTCCCGCAGGGCTGTGGTTTTACCAACCCCGGGCGGGCCCATCAGCAGCAGGGATTCGCCGCTGTCCAGCAGGTCGCGCACCATGGCCACCGTGCCGAACACGGCCCGTCCCACCCGGCAGGTGAGGCCCACCACCTCGCCCCGCCGGTTGCGCAGGGCGCTGATGCGGTGCAGGGTGCGCTCAATGCCGGCGCGGTTGTCTCCCCCAAAGGCGCCCAGGCGGTCCAGGACGCCGGCGAGGTCGGCCCGTTCGATCGGCACGGTTCCCAGCGCCACGGCCCTGGAGGGGTAACGGGCCTCCGGCACCCGGCCCAGATCGAGAACCACCTCCAGCAGCTGGTCGCGGCATTCGGGGGGCTGGAGGGCCTGCCGCACCGGCGCCGGCAGCACCTCCAGGAGCCGTTCCAGCTCATCGTTGCCGTTCTGGGCTCCGTCCTGGTGGGCTGGCGGGGCGGCGGCGGAAAGGCTCCCCGGCACCGGGGGGTTGCCGCTGGCAGCGAGGGTGGGCAAGGCGACAGGATCCGATGGGATGGTTGCGCTGAAATTGTTCTAAACCTGCTCCCCAAGGCCGACCGCCTGACCCCGATGGCGGATAGCCGCCAGAGGGCTTGCGTTCAGGGGGCAGCCCCAGAGGGCTTTGTTCAGAGCAGCTCGGCCAGGGGGCGCCAACGCAGGGCGCGGGAGCCCCCCATCTCCACCACAATTTTGAGGCGGGGTTCGCGGCGGGTGAGGGCCAGCAGCGAAGCCAGTTCGGCGGTGGATAGCACTTTGCCCTCCAGCAGCCACAGCAGGATCGGGCCTGTGCCCTCCAGGGCGGCACCGAGTTGTGGCATCACCCGCTCGACCGTGCCCACGGCGGCACCGCGACCGATGCTCTGGTGACCCAGGTGGGGGGGGCGGACCCCATGCAGCGCAAACAGGAACGCCTCCGGATCGCCCAGGCCCCGGGCCGAACAGAGGTGGGCGTGGTACCCCGCCGCCCTCAGGCGTCGCAGCAGCCGGGTTTCGGCGCCCCCCTCTAGCGGCGCGTAGAGGGCCAGGGCACCGGCCTGCTCCAGGGTCTGGCGAAAGCCGCGGCCGGTGAGGAGCAGGGGCATCGGAGCGACAGAGGCTTTGGGGAGTCTGGCAGCTTGAAGGGGGTCTGGGGTGGGCTCGCCCCTGGCCATTCCTGGGCAGCCCGTCAGTTCTGGATGGTCACGGCGGTGCCCACGTCCGTGTGGCCGAACAGCCAACGGGCGGTGGCGCTGGAGGTGCGGATGCAGCCGTGGCTGCGCCGCACGCCAAAGGCCTGGCCTGCGGCTTCCTGCCAGGGGGCTGGATGCAGACAGATCGAATCCCGCGGTAGCCCACCCCCCCCAAGACACATCACGTTTTCGACCACTGGGATGTGGTAATCACGGCCGGTCATGTGGGTCGTTTCGTACTTCACATCCACGTAGAAATCGCCCTTGGGGGTGGGACTGGCCGGCAGACCGGTGGACACCAGTTGGCGATAAAGCATGTGGTGGTTCCTGTCAAAGGCGGTGATGCGCTGCTTGGCAAGGTCCACCACCAGGGAACCCACCGGTCCAGGGAGGGGTGGGGGCGCCTTCACCGGCCCTGCCATCCCCGCGGGCGCCGCCGCTGCCGCCAGCACCAACAGAACCCATCCAGCCCGCCAGCGGGCCCGCTGGATGGGGCGGAACCAGGGGCGGCAAAAGGGCAAGTCAGGGATGCCGGGGACCATCAAGGCGGAATACACCATCCCCCCATCCTGCTCTGCGGCAATCAGACCTCAGTTGTCCAGGAGTCAGGACTGCCCGATCAGGGCACTGGCGTGATGCGCAGCTCCCGGAACCGCTGCTGGGCCCGGGGCAGGTTCTGACAGCGCTGGCCTTCGATCGGCACCTTGCCGTCGTCACTGAGCAGTACCAGGCTGTCCCCCTCCACAAACAGTGCCTCCGGATTGAACAGCGGCGTGCCGAGATCGGACCCGAACAGCCGCAGCCGTTCGGGGGCGCTGTCGAACTGGCCATTCCAGCGATATAGGGATGAGGGGATGGCGGGGCCGTCCTTGGGGTTTCCCGGCCCGCTGGGGCCCGCCACGATCAACAGGGAGCCGTTCACCATTTCCAGGCTGCGGATGCCCAGCCCGCCCAGCTCCAACAACACCGGGTCGCCAAAGCGAGCCGTTTCGCCGGCCAGCACCGCACCGGGATTAGTGAGGGGCACCACTAGGGCCTTGCCCTGGGGCAGGGGATTGCGGAAGCCGATCAACAACGTGCCGGTGGGGGTAGCGGCCAGCCCCTCGATGTTGAGTCCATCCTTGGCTTTGCCCGGTCGCTTGGCGGCCTGTTCCAGGCCAAAGATCCCGTAGCGGGGATCGGCCGCCAGATCGGCCAGGAGGGTTTGGTAGGGACGGCCCACCGGTTCCACGGTCACCGCCACGCCTTTGCCCTGCTCCCCACTTTCGAGGCCCAGCCGGGTGGCGAACAGGCGCTGGCGATTGGGCCTGGGATCTCCTTGGGCGCCTTGGCCCTGGCCCTCGCCGGCGCTATGCGACCCGATCCAGTAGATGAGCGGGCCCAGGCGGGCCGCCCCCTCCAGGTCCATTTCCAGGGAGCCGTCAGCCACCTGGGCCACCGCCTCCACCGGAAGGCGACCCACCGCCAGCTCTGGCCCGTCCTGGCCCGCTTTGTAGAGGTGCAGCAGGGTGGGCGCCGCATCTTCGTCGTCCGCAACCACGAACATCCCCTCCCCGAAGCGCAGGCCCGCAGAGGCATTGCAAAGGCCGTTGTGGCTCACCAGAGTCGCTGGGCCGGCGGCGGTTGCCTTGCTTTGCGGCGGGGGGACCGGGGCCTCCGCCGCCCGTCCCACTGCGGTGAGGGGGCCGAAGCCCAGCAGCGTCAGCGCCGTCACCACGGCGGCCCAGCTGGCCTGGCCGACTCTGCGGCGGCCCTGGGGGGGCTGGGGCGGCCCCCAGGGTCAAAGAACCGGCAAGGCGAGGTGGCATGGCGGTGGCAGGGCGTCGGGTCACAATGGCTCCCCTCACGGCCCTCAGCATCCTCGTAACGGGGGCCCGATCAGGGCCTTGGGGTGCGGCGGGGATCGGGCAACGGCTGGTCGGATTCGGGCCTGGGCCAGCGGGTCACGACCCGGTGATAGCTCACCGGTGCGCTGGAAAGCCACAGCACCGCCCGCAATCCATCGGTGACATAGGGGTCGCCGGTGAAGTTGGTGCGGGGATGCTCCCAGGAGGAGACGCCCACCCCCGGCACAAAATTGAAGCTGTGCAGGCTTTCTGAAAAGAACAAATCCTGCATCAGATACCAACGGGTTTCATCCACCTCGGCATCAATTTTGTGGGTGGTCAGGGTCCGTGTGGTCAGCCGCACGCCGATGTCACGGCTGATTTGTCCCACCCATACGGGCTGGCCCCGCAGGGTCACAGGGGCCAACCAGAGCCGCATGTGGTTGCGCTGGTTGACGTTGCCCCGCGCTTTCTGAAGGGCAATGTCCTGGGGCCGCCCAAACAGGTAAAGCGAGGACACCGGCGAGTAGCGATAGGGCCGGCCCAGCAGGGACGACACCAGCGTGCGCCAGGCGGAGGTGACCGACAGGGTTTGGGTGACATGCCAGTCGCGCCGGGCCAGGGGCGGCAACACCGTGTCGGCGGAGCCGATCAAGACGATGTTGAGGGGATCGGCGGGGGTGCGGCGGTCGCCGCCGAGGGTGCAACAGGGCAGGGTTGCGAGCCAGCGCCGGAAGGCTGCCTCCTGAAGATCCTGCTGGCGAGCGGGGGCCGAGAGGTGCCCCCAGTTGACCCGTTGGAAATCGGTGCGCAGCCCCGGCACCTTGGCCAGAAAGGGAAAGCGGCGGACCTTGCGCTGCCCGGGAGCCACTAACTCAACGTTGGCGTATTTGAGCCCTTCGTCGCGGTTCGTGAAGACGTAGCCGCTCACCATGCCCCCTGGTTCCACCGCCTCAGGCAGATCCAGGCCCCGAAGCCGCTGGTCGAGGCGGAGGTTGCCGGCGGGGTCGAACCAGCGGTGACCTTTCCAGGCCACCTCGTGGGGGGAGAAGTAGTCGTCATCGATGGTGATGGGGGGGATGTAGTACCGCACTGCTTCGCGATTGCGCACCCTGACCCACACCGGCTGAATGCCGGCTTTGGTGATGTCAAACCCCACCAGCCCATTCGCCTCGGCGGCGCTGAGGGCCGCCAGATCCACGGTCACCCCCTGGGCGGTACGCCGTTCGGCGCGATGCAGGATCGGCTGGGAATCAAAGCGATCCTGGGGTAACGGTGGCAAGCCGCTCAGGAGGAATGGCAGCAGCAAAGGTCCCCCGAGCAACAGGGCCCTGGCCCAGGGGGCGCCTGGCAGGGACCAGCGGCATGGCCGCACTGGGGCGATCACGGGCTCGTGCGATACAACCAGACCGAGCTGGAGATTTTGGGCTGGCTCATTCCAGCTGCAGAACGCCCTTGGTCCGTTCGCGCCGCAGCTGATCCTGGGCCTGGAACCGGGCCATGCAGTTGCCCCTTGGGGCTAGCAGACAGCTGACATAGTCGGCGGCCTGGGTGAGGGCGGCCCGCAGCGCCTTGGCGGCCGGCGTGCGTTGGGCCTCGCTGCTGCGGTTCCCGAAGTTGAGGGTCCCGGCCGCCCCCGTCAACACCTGGCCGGTGCGGCCCATGTTGGGGGCCATCAGCAGGGCGGCACCGGCCAGGGGCAGCAGGCTGAAGCCGGTTTCCTTGGCGGAGGCCCCACTGCTGGCCCGCCCCTCCACGGTGCGGGAGCCCACGACTTCGCCGCTGCTGCTGTCGACGACCCGGATATCGATGGCCACGTAGTCCTTGGTTTCGACTTGCTGTTGGTTCTTGCCAAACCCCAGCAGACCGAAAGAATTGCCGGCGCTTTTCGCCTCGACGTTGGAGTCGTAGGAGGTGACGGTGCCGAGCACGATGTATCGGGCTCCTGTCATCTGGCCCATGCGGGCCGCGTTGCCGTCCTTACGCACCAGGCCCAGTTCGGCCATTTGTTGCTCCGACAGCACCTCCTTGGTGTTGTGGCGCTCCACCACCTGCAGTTCACCGGTGGCTGAAAGTTCGTTGCTCAGGGCATGGGCCAGATCGTTGGCCACCGGCCCCTGCCACCACCAGGTGGGCTGGCTGACGCTGTTCTTGAAATCGGGCACCGACACGGTCGGCAGGCCCCGTCCGCCCTGGGCCCATGCGGCGGGGGCCCAGAACGCCGGCATCCAGGTGGCCGGCACCGCCAGGGCCAGGCCGAGGACCAGTCCCAGGCCGCCGGGACGGCCCCGGCGCGGCCGTCTGGGCCCCTTGGGCGCGCCTTGAAAACGGAGGTTCCGCACAGACCGACAGGGTGAAGGGCCCTTTAGTTTGCAGGGGCACCCGGGATGCCGCCAGTGGCCAAAGTGCCTGGGGAAAAACGATTTCCGTAGCGTCCCGCACCCAAAGCCAGCCTTACCCTGGGTTCACTGACTTTTTCTACGGATTGATTGGATCCGGTGGTTTGAATGACAAGCACTTTGCCTTCGCTCCCAGAATCTGAGCGTTGGGAGACCCGGGAACGACGACAGCACCCGCCAGCACGACCGGCGCCGATGTTCGAGATGATTCCCTATGAGAAGTTTCGCGATACTCCCGCGGTCCGATTTTTTGATATCACCATTCCCACGTCCAATGCCCGTGACATGGTCGTCCATAGCGGCCCGGCGGTGAGCCCCCCTGACGATGGTGAATCTGGAGCCTGGC